>CALAEM010000001.1 GCA_937890985.1 uncultured Treponema sp.
TATAATTAAAATCCTTATAGGATTTTAATTATACCCGTCGGCTGCACGTGCGGTGCGGTAGCCTTTAAAAAAGTTTTAACGAAGTCAAGCCTTTTATAAAACTTGGAAATATCGTATAATGACTTTTTGGAGAGTTAAGATGAATTTGATAAAAAAGCCGCTTTTTAATCCTGAGGGCGATATTGATGTCAGGCAGCGCCGAATGATAGGCGGGAACACGACGAACTTGAACGATTTTAACAATATGAAATATAGCTGGGCTTCGTTGTGGTATAGGCAGGCGATGAACAATTTTTGGATACCCGAAGAAATAAATCTTGCTCAAGACGTGAAAGACTATCCAAATCTTTTACCTGCGGAGCGGACTGCGTACGACAAAATTCTGTCGTTTTTGATTTTTCTGGATTCGCTTCAATCTGCGAACTTGCCGAACGTGAGTGAATACATAACTGCAAATGAAGTAAACCTTTGTTTGAATATTCAAACGTATCAGGAGTGCATCCATTCTCAAAGTTATTCTTATATGCTCGATTCGATTTGTTCACCGGAGCAGCGAAATGATATTTTGTATCAATGGAAAACAGATGAGCATCTTTTGAAGCGAAATACTTTTATCGGCGATATTTACAACGACTTCCAAAAAGAAAAAAGCCGCACCAATTTTATGCGAGTTTTAATTGCAAACTACGTTCTGGAAGGCATCTATTTTTATTCAGGGTTTATGTTCTTTTATAATTTGTCGCGAAACGGTAAAATGCCTGGCTCTGCTCAGGAAATACGGTATATCAATCGAGATGAAAACACGCATCTTTGGCTTTTCAAAAATATTATTCTCGAGCTGCAAAAAGAAGAGCCAGAAATGTTTACTGCCGACGCTGTAAACTCGTACCGCGAAATGCTTAAAGAAGGCGTTAGTCAGGAAATTGCCTGGGGCGAATATGTAATTGGTGATGCAATTCCTGGATTGAGCAAAACTATGGTTGGAGATTATATTCGTTACCTCGGCAATTTGCGGGCTGATGGTTTGGGCTTTGCTCCACTTTTTGAAGGTTACGAAGAAGAACCTCAGGACATGCAATGGGTCAGTGCTTACTCCAACGCAAATATGGTTAAAACTGACTTTTTCGAAGCCCGCTCGACTGCATACGCAAAAAGCACTGCTTTGGAAGACGACCTGTAAAGGAACGAATTCAACGAGAGAACTCGCAAATGAGAAGATTTTTCAAAAGTTTTATTTGACTTTTTGCGAATTTTCAAGCTTGACATACTTGACTTAAATGTAAATATTGATTATCATCGATAGCGTTGCTGGAAATGTTTTTTCAAATGCGGCACTTCAACGGGCAATAGCGCAGTTGGTTAGCGTACAAGTCTGGGGGACTTGGGGTCCCCGGTTCAAATCCGGGTTGCCCGATTTCTTTAATTGGAGGAGTTGGTTATGAAGCGTACACCTTTTTTTGATGTACTTTCCGCAAAAGGCGGCAAGTTTGTCGAATTCGGCGGTTATGAAATGCCTATTCAATTTGAAGGCGAAGGTATTATTTCTGAGCATTTGGCTGTCAGAAATAATGTTGGTGTTTTTGATGTTTCGCACATGGGCGAATTTTACGTTGAGGGTGCCGACGCAGAAGCTGCGGTTAATGCTCTCATCACAAACGATATCCGTGGCATGGCTGACGGTGATGTTAGGTATACACTGATGTGCAACGAGGAAGGCGGCATTGTCGATGACTTTTTGGTTTATCGATATAGTGCAACAAAGTTCTTGCTGGTTGTGAATGCTGGCAATCGCGACAAAGATTTTGCGTGGATTAAAAAGCATCTGAAAGGAAACGCTGTGTTAAATGACCGCTCTGATGAAATTGCTCAGCTTGCGATTCAAGGACCGAATGCTGAAAAGCTTATAAAAAAATTTATCCGAGCTGAGGATATTCCAGCTGTTTATTACACCTTTAAAACTTACAACGTTGACGCAGGCGAAGTTATTGTGTCGCGAACAGGTTACACTGGCGAGGACGGTTTTGAAATTTACTACCCTGCAAGTGCTGCGTTGGATTTATTTAACGACGTTATGAAAGCTGGAGCCGAGTTTAATGTCGCACTTTGCGGTTTAGGCTGCCGCGACACCTTGCGTTTGGAAGCTGGAATGCCACTTTACGGACATGAGATGACCGAAGAAACGCTTGCTACGGAAGTAACGTTAAAACCTTTTATCAAGCTTGAAGAAAAGGACGATTTTGTCGGAAAAAAAGCTTTGCTTGAAAAAGAGCCGAAAAAAATCCGCAAGGGATTTAAGCTCATTGACCGTGGCATTGCACGCGGAGAGGCAAAGGTTTTCGCAGGCGACAAGGAAATTGGCTATGTTACAACTGGGACGCAGTCGCCGTCGTTGAAAATCGGCATCGGGCATATGCGTATTGACCGCGGTGTAAAGGACAAAGAGGTTTTTATCGATGTTCGTGGCAAAAAATTAAAGGCTGAAGTTTGTCCGACAAGTTTTTTAAAGGAAATACATAAATAAAACATTGAGCTTTGGCGGCACCGTGCGGACTTGTTTGTGCGGTGCATTTCGAATTGTTAAAATTCCCTTTACAAGGAGATGTATATGGAATTCAAGGATTTGAGTTACTTAAAATCCCACGAGTGGGTTAAGTTTGATGGAGACATTGCAACAATCGGCGTTAGCGATTATGCACAACACGAAATGGGCGATGTCGTTTTTGTTGAATTGCCGGAAGTAGGCGATGCAGTTACCGCGGGAAAAAATTTTACCACAATTGAATCCGTTAAAGCGGTGTTTGACATCAATAGCCCCGTTACTGGTACGATTACCGAAGTTAATGAAGAGTTGGCTGATTCACCGGAGCTTGTCAACAAAGAGGCTTTTAACGCTTGGCTGGTAAAGGTTAAATTTACTGCAAAGGCATCTGACCTTTTGTCTGTTGACGAATACAAAAAGATTTGCCACTAAGGAAAAAGCGGAAAACTGTTTATAAAACGTTTTCCGCTTTATTTTAAGAGCACACGGATTATATTTTGCGTGTGTATAACCACTTTTAGGAGGAGAAATGTCGAATTATATTCCCCATTCAAAACAGGAAATTGATAAAATGCTGAAAAAAATCGGCACATCATCGATTGATAATCTATACGAATTTAAGTCTGATGTAAAAGTAAATATACCGAATGGTAAGCCCCAAGCTGAAGTTGAAAAATACTTTGAGAAGTTGGGAAGCGAAAATAAGGTCTATCATACGATATTGAGAGGTGCGGGAGCCTACAAGCACTATTGTCCGCCGGCTGTCCGAAGCCTCATCGCCCGCTCGGAGTTTTTGACGGCATATACGCCGTACCAAGCCGAGTTAAATCAGGGTGAGCTTCAGGGCGGTTTTGAGTATCAAACAATGATATGCGAACTCACTGGTATGGATGTTTCCAACGCAAGCGTTTATGACGGCAGTACGGCAGTGGCTGACGCTATCGTTATGTCTGTAAGTCGAAAAAAGCACAAGGTTTTGATTTCCGAAGCTTTATCGTCGCAAACGATTGAGCTTGTGAAAACCTATAACCGCTTCCACAGCGATGTTGAATTGCTCTTTGTTCCTCTCGACGGATATAAAACAGACTTGAAAAAACTCAAGGAAATGGTAACAGATGAAGTTGCAGCAGTTGTAATGCAGCAACCGAACAAGTTCGGTACAATCGAAGACTGCGAGGCAGTCGGTGCAATCGCTGCTGAAAAAAAATGCGAGTTTGTTATGAGCTCAAACCCAATTGCTTTGGGCATACTGAAAAGCCCACGTGAATGTGGGGCAACGATTGCCGTAGGTGAAGGACAAGCACTTGGCTTGCCGCTCGGTGCAGGCGGTCCGTATTTGGGTTACCTTGCAACGATTGAAGCAAACATTCGAAAAATCCCGGGACGCATTATCGGTCAGTCGCTTGATCGCAGAGGAAACATTGCCTACGTGCTAACCTTGCAAGCCCGCGAACAGCATATCCGACGCGAAAAAGCTTCATCAAGCATTTGCTCGAACCAAGCGTTGTGTGCATTGCAGGCAAGTATGTTTATGGCAGCTTACGGTAAAGAAGGTTTTAAAACGATTGGTCGCGTGTCCTTGAGCAACGCCCATTATCTTGCAAGCGAGCTAAAAAAAATTGGTTTAACGGTACAAAATAACGGAGAATTTTTCCACGAATTTGTTACCAAAACTGGCGGAAAGGTAGACTGCATTAACGCAGCATTGGATAAAGCAGGCATTTTAGGTGGTTTGAAAATCTCCGATGATGAAATCCTGTGGTGTGCGACAGATGTGTTAACTAAAGACGACCTCGACAAGGTTGTAAAAATCGTGAAGGAGGCATTGTAATGAGCTTAATATTTGAAAAATCAGTTCCGGGACATACTTTTGCAAGTAGCACATTAACCGTTCCTGAATATAAATTAGATGATAAATATTTACGAAAAACCGAAGCCCAATTTCCTGAAGTTTCGGAGCTGGAATTGATACGTCACTATACCGATTTGAGTACAAAAACCTACGGTGTTGATACTGGCTTTTATCCGCTCGGCTCTTGCACCATGAAATACAATCCGAAAGTGAATGAGGTTGTTGCATCAATGAAAAACTTTGCAGATATTCACCCACTGCAAGATGCAAAAACGATGAAAGGCTCGCTGGAAGTCATGGGAAATTTGTCGCATGCTTTGTGCGAAATCACAGGTATGGACGCATTTTCGTTGCAGCCATCTGCAGGAGCTCACGGCGAATTTACTTCACTTTTGGTGATTAGAGCGTACCATGAAAAAAACGGAGGCAAAAACCGCACCAAGATTATTGTGCCTGATTCTGCACACGGAACAAACCCAGCTAGTGCTGCGATGGTCGGTTATGAGATTGTGAATATCCCTTCCGATAACACTGGCTGCGTTGACATTGAAGAATTAAAAAAAGCGGTTGGCGATGATACTGCCGCCTTGATGTTAACGAACCCGAATACGCTTGGACTTTATGAAAAACACATCGAGGAAATTGCACAAATCGTTCACAAGGCGGGCGGACTTTTGTACTATGACGGTGCAAACTTAAACCCGATTATGGGACGTTTACGCCCAGGCGATATGGGTTACGATATTGTTCACTTGAACTTGCATAAAACATTTTCTACACCGCACGGCGGTGGCGGTCCAGGAAGCGGTCCCATCGGTTGTAAAAAGTTCTTGGCTGATTATCTGCCTTCTCCGATGGTTGTCGGAAAATCTGGCGACTACAAATTTGACTTTGACCGCCCGCTTTCAATTGGGCGAGTCCGTTCGTTCTATGGAAACTTTTTGGTGTACCTGCGTGCTTATACATACATTTTGACACTCGGTGCGGACGGCATTAAAGAAAGCTCTGGGGCTTCAGTGTTGAATGCAAACTACTTAAAAGCATTGCTTCAAAAAGAGTACAAAGTTGCATACGACCGCACTTGCATGCACGAATTTGTTTTGACGCTCGAAGACTTGAAAAACAATACGGGAGTTTCCGCATTGGATATAGCGAAAGGTCTTGTTGACATGAGAATTCACCCACCGACAATGTACTTCCCGCTTATTGTGCATGAAGCATTGATGTTTGAGCCGACGGAAACGGAAAGCAAGGCGACGCTTGAAATGGTTGCCGATGCAATGATACAACTGAAAAAGCTCGCGGAAACTGAGCCTACAAAATTGAAGGAAGCTCCGCAGCGAACTCTTGTCGGACGCATCGATGAAACGAGGGCAGCTCGCGATCCGATTTTACGCTATAAGAAAAAATAGTTATTCACGTCTATATTGATGTAAACTATCGGTCATCTTAGAGACTACAAGTTTTTAGGATGACCGTTTTTATTGCGGTTTAACATTTACCGCTCCAAGCTTAAAACAGCTTTGCAGAAAAATCGCTCAAAATAAAATTTCAAAACCCTTGACAAAAAATCTATTTCACTGCAAAATTTTACCATTAGCTAAATTTTGGAGGATTTATCATGTTTAGTATTTGGTCTATACTGCTTTTGGCAGTATTTGTGGTAGTTGCGATTATCCACCTGGTGCATTGTTATCAAAGAAAGTTGGGATTGTCGGATATTACCAAGTTTGTGTTAATGCCGCTTCTTGCCGCCTTTTATATAGTCGCATGTTTAGGAACACCGTTTGGAATTATCAATATTTTGGTATTATGTGCATTGGCACTTTTTTGGGTTGGAGATATCTTGCTCATTTACGACTGGGAGCGAGCAAGTTTTTTCTTCGGTATGTTTACTTTTTTACTTGCACAGATTGCTTTGATTGTGGTTGCATGCATTTTTTTCGCAAACTACTCATTTCCGATTATCGAAGGGCTTGTCATCGCAGTTGTGTTTATAATTATTTTAGCAATAAAGCTGCTGTTCTTGCGTAAACCGTTTGCGTTTATCGGCTTGAAAGCATGTGCGACGCTTTACTTAATCAGCACAACCGTTCTTGCATACCTTTTGCTTATGCTTGCCATTGCAAACCCGAATAGATACACCATTTATCTCGCAATCGGCGGAATCAATTTTATGCTGTCAGACTATCACGTCGTTCAAGAATACTACATCAGCGGAAATAATCTTTCACGCTTTATGATTATGCTTGGCTACCTCATTGGAACATGTTTTATTGTTGTAGGATATGCCGGTCTTCAGTTGCAAGCAATGTAATTGCACTATGCCTTGAAGCTGTAAGCGGTTTCTCTCAAAGCTGGAGCCGCTTGCACTTTATTTTATTTTTCCGTCAGCAATAATTTCGTATTCATAGCCCTGCTCGGCTAAAAACTTTTGTCGCTTTTCGGCAAATTCTTCTTCGACCGTTTCTTTGGTCACAATTGTGTAAAAATATGAATCCTTTTCTTTCGGGCGCAAAATTCTGCCAAGTCGCTGTGCTTCTTCCTGCCTACTTCCGAATGAACCTGAAACCTGAATTGCAACCGATGCATCAGGTAAATCAATCGCAAAGTTAGCAACCTTTGACACCACAAGAATTCTCTCCTTGCCTTCGCGAAAGTCGGCATACAAACGCTCGCGTTCAACTGTTGATGTTTTGCCTGTTAAAATCGGAGCGGAAACTTTTTGAGCAATTAACTCAAGCTGTGAAATATACTGCCCTATTATTAAAATCAAGTCGTCAGGATGCTTTTTCAAAATATCCAAAACACAAGAAATTTTATCTTCGTTTTCACTTGCTATGCGGTATTTTTGGCGTAAACCAGCGATGGCGTATTTTATCTCACAGTCTGGCGGCAAGGCTACACGCACCTCAATACAGTAAGCATGTGCAATCCAACCTTTTTCTTCAAGTTCCTTCCACGGCACATCATAACGTTTCGGTCCAACCAAACTAAAAACATCCGTCTCCAATCCGTCTTCACGCACCAATGTTGCCGTCAAGCCTAACCTTCGTATAATCTGCAATTCAACGGTGATACGAAAAATCGGTGCAGGAAGTAAATGCACCTCGTCATAAATAATAAGCCCCCAGTGCCTTTTTTTAAAAACTTCGAAATGAGGAAATTCATCAGTTTCGCTTTTTCGCCACGTAAGAATTTGATACGTTGCAATTGTTACTTCTTTTATCTCTTTACGCTCCGCAGAATAAATCCCAATTTGCTCACTCGTGAGATTCGTTTTATCCAAAAGTTCACGCCGCCACTGATACACCGCAGAAATATTTGGAGCTAAAATCAGTGTGTTTGTTTTTAGTTCAGACATCACCAAAATACCAACTACAGTCTTCCCTGCCCCACACGGAAGAACAATCGTCCCAAAGCCCGTTCCAATTTGCTTTTCACCGATAAATGTTTCACAGGCTGTTATCTGATAATCTCTTGCAACAAAGTCCGTACCTGAAAGCGTTTTTTTCCTAAGCGTAACAGCAATAGGTTCACCTTCAGCAAGTGGCACTTCATCTTTCACAGGTAAATTATGTTTTAGCAAAAGCTGCTTCACAGTGCCGCGATACAAAACAGGAAGCAAAAAACTTTTTTTACTTTCACTTTCAAGCGTCAGATATTTTGCAAGTGTTTTTGTCGCCAAAAGTTCGCGGAATATTTTTTCGCCAGTTGTAACAAGCCGCAAGTAAGCATCATCGTCGGTACTAACCAAGCGTATTACGCCGTATCGATTCATCGTTTCGGTAATCCAAACTGCAACTTGCTCAGGGAATGCAAAGCGACTATATTTTTTCAAAAGCTCAATAATACTTTCGCTTTTCAAACCAGCACTTGCGGCATTCCACAAAGACAAATTCGTCAGCCGATATGTGTGTAAATGCTCAGGAGACTTTTCCAATTCTGCGAAAGGAATCAACGCAAATCTAGCTTCCTTATTTTCATCTGCATGCACATCCAATAAAATGCTTTTGTCACCTTGGACGATTAAAGGTTTTTGCATAACCGAGCATTATAGCACAAACGCAAAAAATAGTCAAAGTATTTTAAGTTCATATTCAAAAGTTTTTTCACTAAAATATTTTCGATAGAAAATTAAATCTAAAAATAATTTCAGCTGTCCTTCGTTGTTCTACATTTGCGTCTCACTTCTCTTTCAATATTTTATTATTCTTAATTAACCTAAGCTATGACACGGGCAACCTTTCGGTGCCTACTTGTGTCAACCGTTGACCATCGTACAAGTATGTACGATGGTCAACTCAAGTTTGGTAACATAAATATCGTGGTGCCGCCGGTTATAAGCACCACGACGTTTGCGTCAGCAGGTAGTTTTGGGCGTAGCCAAAAACTTGAGGTTGAAAGCGTCTCAAAATTTAAACGTATTTTAAGACGCTTTTAACATCTTATGTAAACACGAGTATCTGTTTTTTATTTTTAGTAAATGCCTTTTTATAAAAGAGCATTCTCTGAAAAACTATATTTAACTAAAATTATTTTTCGGTATTGATTTTTGAATGCATTCAAATTATAATCATTAGTCGGTTTATTAAAACATCCAAAGGCAACAAAATGAAAAATATTTTCGCAGTAGGAACAGGACCAGGTTCTCCAGAATATCTTACACTGCAAGCTGTAAAAACTCTTGAAAGTGCAGATCTAATTTTTGCTCCAAACAATAACGGAAAAAATATAGCTTTAGATACGGTAAAAGATTTTATCAAGAGCAAAGAAATATTGTTTCTTGACTTTCCAATGGGTTTTGTATCTGAAAAAGATTATAAAACTCAAGCTGCAAAAATACTTTCAAACACAAAAGAAAATTCTAACACTGTTATTTTAACTATTGGCGATCCGATGATATATAGTACATTTATTTATATGATGCCGTATTTTAAAATACCCGAAATCAATTTGCAAATTATCTCTGGGATTCCTTCTGCAGTGGCTGCTGCAGGGAAAGCACAAGTTCCTCTGGCAAAAAAAGATGAAGTACTTACAATTACGGATCATTTAACCGAAGAGATTTTAAATTCATCTTCATCTATAGCTCTTCTAAAAACATCGAAACAAAAAAATATTATACTAAAAAATTTTGAACAAAAATATTTTGATTACGTTTATGTAAAAAGAGCAACAATGAATAATGAAGTAATTCTTTCTATAAATGAAAAAGAAAAAATTTTAGAAGATGATGATTATATATCATTAATCATTGCACGAAAACAAAAAGGACGATAGAAAATGAAAGCAGTAATGATTTCCGCACCTAACAGTAACTCTGGTAAAACGATTGTATGTTCCTCTTTGATTGCAGCTATGAAAATGCAAGGCTTTGATATATGCGGTGTAAAAACAGGACCTGACCAAGTTGACCGTAAAATATTGGAGCAAGCTAGCGGACGACGAGCTGGAAACGTTGACCGCTTTTTAATGACTCAGGAAGGTATGGAACTCAGTCTCGGAAATTTACAAAGTGAATATGCAATCATTGAAGGCGTGATGGGTTGCTTTGACGGCATCGGAGCTTCATCCGAAAACTCCTCGTATGAAACTGCAAAAAGTTTAGACATTTTTATTGTGCTTACATACACACCATCAGGAGAAATGTTTTCGATGATTCCGAAACTCAAGGGACTTTTAGATTTTTCAGAAAAGCGTATCAAGGCGATTATTCTAAATAAAATAAAACCTGCATTATACAAAACCTATAAAACGATGATTGAAAATAATCTTCCGATAACGGTTTTGGGTTTTTTTCCTGAGCGTCCAGAATTATGTATTTATAATACGCAGCTCGGATTAAATACGAATGAAACATCTGCATACAAAAACTTTTTTAATTCAATTCACGAAGGTGTAACTGAATATATTGATATGGAAAATTTTATTTCACTTTTCCGAGAAGTGAAAACGCAAACACTTACAAACTTACAACGAACAAAAACTAAAACCGCAATCGCATTCGATAAGTGCATTGATTTTTACTATACGGAAAATATTTCTATTTTGGAAAAGTATAGTGATGTGAAATATTTTTCACCGCTTGAAGATAGCGAGCTTCCCGAATGTGACTTTGTATATTTTGGAAGCGGACAAGTAAAAAACTTTGCCGAAAAACTTTCGAACAATTCTTCAATGCGAGAATCAATAAAGCGTTTTGCTGAAAAAGGCGGCACAATTTTAGCGGAAGGTGAAAGCGTCGGATATTTATTTGAAACATTCGATTCACTTCCAATGTGTGGCATCTTTAATGGAAATGCAGAAAGCACTGACAAGCTCCAAAGCTTCGGATATAAAAGCCTTGAATTGATGCAGGATTGCTTTCTCGGAAAAAAAGGTAGCGTACTCCACGCCGCCGAGTATCACACATCAAAAGCACCAGCCACAAAAAAAAGTCTTTTCAATGTAACAAAGTATTCCACAAAAAAAAGCTATGAAGACGGATACAGCTATAAAAACACATTTGCATTTTTTCAAAATATAAACTTTGTATCTTGCATTGCAACGATATACGAAAGTTTACAAAAACTTACTGAAAGCTGATAACATTTTTTTCATCAATCGACAAATGTAACAAAAACTTTTTAGCTTAAGATTAAGCTTACTCTGTCTCTTCCAAAAGTTGCTTCAATAAAACATCAAGCGGCTCGCCATTTTCATCTGTGCGTCTTAACATCAAAACTTTTATGCCAGCAATTCGAGCCGCTTTCAACTTTGCATCTTCGCCACCTGCCGCACCAGACTCTTTAGTAACCAAATACTCAACGCAATTCTCACGAATAGTTAAAAGATTTTGCTCTTCCGAAAACGGCCCGAGACAAGCGATAATATCCTGCATCGCAACTCCGTTTTGATTAAGCACCGAAAGTGAATCAACCGTCGGTAGCACACGAAAAATAAATCGGTTGTTGCCACGCACTTTCACAATATCGGGAACGTGCTTACTGCCGAGTGTAATTAAAACCGTTCCCTTAATATTTTTCAACCGAGCTAACAATGTGTCCAAGGTTGAAAAATATTCTACCCCTGCTATCGCAGCCGCAGTCGATTCGGGACGCTTAACTCGCAAATACTTAATGCCAAGCCTATCGGCAACTTTTGCCGCATTCTTTGAAACTTCCACTGCAAAAGGATGCGAGCAATCTAAAATAGTGCGAACATTTCGCGTGCGGATAAATTTCTCCATTTCAGTCTCGCTCAATCTTCCGACAATGCTATTCTGCGATTTTAAAAATTCTCGTCCAGCTTCGGTTGCCACAGTAATAATAAAATTTCGTTTTCCTAAAAGAGCTTCCTCAGCAAGACGAGCTTCGGTTGTACCGCCGATGATCCAAATCACGCACGATATCCACGAGGCGTTACCATTTTTTCGTCAATAAAAACTGTCGATTGATTTCCGATGATTACAATCGTAGACATATCAATACCTTCATCGGTAAAAGTTTCAAGCGTTGCCGTTCTCACCTCAGGCACATCAGTCCCTGAATTACGTACAATGCCAATAGGTGTACTTGATTTTTTATGCTTTTTAATAATTTCAATTGCTTCGTTAAGATTATCTGGACGCGAATTTGACTTCGGATTATAAAGAGCAATTACAAAATCGGCAGCACTTGCAGCATTCAATCGTTTGGTAATTAATTCTTTTTCGGTTAAAATATCCGAAAGACTTATAACTGCAAAGTCGTGCATTAGCGGTGCCCCCAATTCAGCTGCAGCCGAAAGCACACTCGTAAGTCCAGGAACGACCTCGATTTCTATTTCGGCACCGCGAGCCAATTCGTAAATAAGACCAGCCATTCCATATACACCTGCATCGCCTGAGGATACCATCGACGTTGTCTTTCCACTAGCAGCAAATTCAATCGCCTTTTGACAACGTTCCACCTCTTGCCTCATACCAGTTTCATATATTTCTTTACCGTCCAAAAGTGAGCGAATATTTTTAATGTACTTTGGATAGCCACAAACAATCTCACTTTCAGCAATAGCCTTTCTCGCCTGCTCCGTCATTAACGACACACTTCCAGGCCCTATGCCTACAACAAATAATTTTTTCATAACAACATGCCTCACACTATTTTAATGCTAAAATTTAGTTGCATTATATCATTTTTGTAAGCTTTATTAAAGGTAACGTTGATAAATCATATCTCATTTTTACCACGTGTCATTGTAATATTGACGTTTATCTTTAATCAGAGCTGTGCTACCTTACACGACTACTGACTGGTGAAACTGCCAAAAAACGATAAGTGATTTTGCAATAATGCATGAAAGTATTTTAACTTTTAACGTATTGCTTCACTCGTATTAAACGCATTCGAGCCACACAAACAGTCTTGCAATTTTATGTTACTTAGTACATAATGTCCAGCGTGCAACTTGATTAGCTAAGGACTTTGCATGCAAACTTATTTATGGAAGCAGAAGATAAATGTTTGTCAAAAATAAAAAAGGTCTTTATCATAACAAAGTGTGTGCATAAGATTATGGAGAACTACTCAATAGGTAATACTATGAAAGAAGAATTTAATCCATTGGTTTCAATTGTGATTCCTGTTTACAATGGAGCAGAATATATGCGTGAAGCAATCGATTCGGCTTTAGCACAAACATATAAAAACATCGAAGTCATTGTGGTAAATGATGGCTCAAAAGATAACACCGACGAAATTGCCCGTTCTTATGGAGAAAAAATACGCTACTTCAAAAAAGAAAACGGAGGTGTATCAACAGCATTAAACCTCGCGATACAAAATATGCAAGGCGAATATTTTTCATGGCTTTCACACGATGACGTGTACTTACCAGAAAAAATCGAAAGACAAATTGACGTTTTACGCAAGTTGACCGACAAAACGACTGTGGTCAATACTGCCTATAGTTGGATAAACAGCAAGTCCAAAATTTTTTCCATTCATATTCCTTTTATTCCAAGAAAATTTCAGAACGTCGGATTGTTTTATTTTTTTATGTATGAAATAACTGGTTGTGGTCTTCTCATACACAAAATGCATTTTAATAAAGCTGGCTTATTTGATCCGAAACTAAAAATTGTACAGGATTATGATTTATGGTTTAAAATTTTGCGATATTCAAATTTTGCCCATATCAATGAACCTCTAGTCAAAATACGTGAGCATGCAAAACGTGTGACAAATTTATCTCCAATCTATTTTTCCGAATTAAATGAAATTTGGAGCAAACTTGTAAATATGCTTACGGAAGCAGAAATTATAAAAACCTTCCATGACGAGTTATCATTTTATTTTTTACTTCGTAGATTTATTTATCCAGAATTACCAACAACAAGCAAGATTGTATATCGTTCATATCGTGCGGTATATGAAAAACGAAAACTCAAGATAAGATATTTGATGCAAAAATGGGAAATGTCTTTTATGTATTATATTTTACCTCACTCTAAAAATACGTATAATATTCTTGCATTTCCGTTTAGATGTTTACGAAAATATAAAACTATTTTAATCAAACTTTCCGATCAAATGTCAAAACGTAAACAAGGATGATAGTTAATGCTCAAAATATCAATTATAATTCCAATACATAACATTGAACAACATTTGACCAAAACAGTGGAAAGCGTTTATTTCCACAAAGCTTTAAAGCAAAAGTAAAACAACTTTTACAAAAACAATAGGAGAGGTTTTAATAAAATATGAAAACATTCGTGATTAATTTAAAACAGAGTATGGATCGGCGAGAGCGTATGATAAATGTTTTAAAAAACTTTCCGTATCAATATGAATTTTTTGAAGCAGTGGATGGAAGTAAAATAGAAAATCTAAGTGAAGTATATAACGAAAAAAAAGCTGTGCGTTTTTACAAAACGCCATTGAAATTAGGCGAAATAGGTTGTGTATTGAGCCATATCAGTATCTATAAAAAAATGATTGACGAAAATATTGAAAGAGCATTAATTTTCGAGGATGATATACTGCTATCTGATGAATTTAATTCAGTAATATTAAAACTGGAAACGTTCAGCATGAACAATGATGTGTTTTTATTGGGGCAGTCGGGTAAATTTATTTATAAAAAACTTTTAAAAAAAAGAATAACAGATACACACCAATTAATACAAATCGCAAATTTATGCTATGGAGCATTTGCATATGTGATTGATTTGGAAGCTGCAAAAAAATTATATGCACTTAATCATCCTGTAAAATTTAAGTCTGATGATTGGAATATTTTTTTTAATTTAATTAACATTTACCTTGTAGAACCAGCCGTCGTCGATTTTTGCATAGATAATATAAACTCGGTTATTGATAAAATTGATAATCGTAATAATGAGGACATATCCATAATACTAAAACTAAAAATGAGTTCAAATTTATTTGATTTTTTATCTGTTTGTTGGCGAGAGTTTTTTCGAATAACAAAAGGTGTAATTCACCGTATACATTGGAATATATATGGAGCTATATTTGCAGTTCTTCCAGAAAGACGAATTAAATAATTGAGAAGAAAAAGTTTATCTTTTACTATTGACATTAGCAAATATATATTATGATTATGGAGGATATTATGAATGAAATTTTAACTATATTTACACCAGCATTTAATCGTGCTCATACACTTGAACGGCTTTATAAAAGTTTGCTTACACAGAAAGAAAAAGAATTTTTATGGTTAGTAATTGATGATGGTTCTACAGATAACACAAAAGAAGTAATTGAAGCACTCATAAACGAAGATAAAATTAAAATTGAGTATGTGTATCAAGCTAACGCTGGTAAACAGGCTGCATGGAATAAAGCACTCAAGCTGTGCCAGACGGAATTTTTTATGTGTCTCGATTCCGACGATGCACTTACTGATGATGCTGCAACCCATATATATAAATTCATACCGTGTATTACCAATGATAGCAATATTATTGGATTGAGATTTAATGCAATTAATACGCGAATAAACAGGATTGAAAGCAAATACTTTTCCAATGAGGCTGTTATAAAATCTTGGTTTGATGAAGTTTCAAATGATAAATACGTGGGAGATAAAATCGATGTTTTCAAAACTGCACTGATAAAAAATTTTATATTTCCAGTAAATAATAATATAAAATTTATTCCTGAAAGCTGGATGTATTCATCTGTTGCAAATGCAGGCTTTAAGTTTATGTATATTCCTACTGTGATATTACTTATTTACGACTTTGATAGAGAAAATAGATTATCAAAATCATCCATTAAGATGCATGCACAAGGACATTATATTTCACGCTCAAACCTCTTAAAAGTAATTCCGAAAAAGGTTTTTATAAGGAACCCGCTTTTTTTTATAAAAACATTAATTCGTTTTGCTCAAACAGCTAGGCTTACGAAAAAAAAGTTTTATGAGCGATACATAGACTGTAACTCATTAATTTGTACACTGATGAGTTATATCTTTGGATTTTTCCCTTTGAGATAAAAACGCAATATAAAAAATTTAGGATAGATGTGAGAGGTGTTTCAATGTCAAATTATAAAATTACAGTTGCCGGTACTGGCTACGTTGGTTTGAGTCTTGCAGTATTGCTTTCACAGCATAATGAAGTTACCGCAGTAGATATACTTCCAGAAAAGGTTGCTTTAATTAACGATAAAAAATCGCCGATTAAAGATAACGAAATCGAAGAGTATCTTGCAACAAAAACTTTGCATTTACATGCAACGCTTGATGCAAAAGCTGCGTACCGTAGTTCTGACTTTGTAATTATTGCAACGCCGACTAACTATGATGCACAAAAAAACTTTTTTGATACAAGTGCAGTTGAGACAGTGATTGCACAGGTGATAAATTATAATCCGCAAACAACGATGATTATTAAATCAACTGTACCCGTTGGATATACACAGTCGGTGCGTAAAAAGTTTGCAACAAACAATATTCTTTTTAGTCCAGAGTTTTTACGCGAGAGCAATGCACTTTATGATAACCTTTATCCAAGCCGGATAATTATCGGAACTGATAAAAGCGATTCAGCGTTGACTGAGAAGGCAAAAATATTTGCAACTTTATTGCAGGAAGGTGCTGTGAAAAAAAATATAGACACGCTTTTTATGGACGCAACAGAAGCTGAAGCTGTAAAACTTTTTGCAAATACATACCTTGCATTACGTGTAAGTTTTTTTAATGAACTTGATACCTACGCCGAAATGAAAGGCTTAGACACTAAATCAATTATTCAAGGCGTATGTTTAGACCCGCGCATAGGTGCATTTTATAATAATCCGTCATTCGGATATGGAGGATATTGTTTACCTAAAGATACAAAGCAGCTTTTAGCAAACTACGATGAAGTTCCGCAAAACTTAATTCAAGCAATTGTTGAATCCAATCGCACTCGGAAGGATTTTATCGCAGATAGAATTTTGCAAAAATGCGGTTATTACGATTACTCTGGAAGTTTATCGTTTTCATCCGCTTCCGAAAAAAAAATTACAGTCGGGGTATATCGTTTAATTATGAAATCAAATAGCGATAACTTCCGACAAAGCTCAATTCAGGGAGTGATGAAGCGTATCAAAGCAAAGGGTGCTGAAGTAATTATTTACGAACCGACACTTAACGATGGTGAAACATTTTTCGGAAGTCGTGTTGTGAATGATCTTGCAAAATTTAAAAGCATGAGTAACGTTATCATTGCAAACCGTTATGACGACGCACTTTCTGACGTGCAAGATAAATTTTATACGCGCGATTTATTCGGAAGAGATTAATTCGCATTGCATTAAATAATAAAACAATGCGTTAATAAAAACCATTGCACATTCTACTCGTAAACCCTCAACGGCTAAAAGTATTTTTTGATAAAGATACATAGTTTTAATTGACTTGCCGTCAGGTTTACGAGTTTAGTTATCTCAAAAAGCATCGCCGTTTACAAAATCAAATGATGATTATTTTATCGAAGCGGTAATAGATTCGGAGCGGATATAATTTCGGTCAAATGTAATGATAGGTTTAAATGTAGGCTCGATTTTTGAAATTGCATTTGCGATGATGTGCAAAAGTTCTGCGTCACTTAGTTTGCATTCTTGCGGTACTGCAACATCAAAAACTACATTCGTTACATGATAACCGTGAACCATTCGAAAATCGTGAAAACTCAGAGGCATATCAATGGAAGCCAAAGCCTCGCTAACTTTGCGGCGAGCTTCGTTTAACTGCGGGTCATCCAACGCAACAGGATCCATGTGCAAAATTAACTGCATATTAAGTTGCTCAACTGCGTCAGATTCAATTCTATCAATAATCTCGTGGCTTTGAATAATATTTACTGTGGCATCCACTTCAGCGTGTGCAGTAACAAAGCGATGTGCAGGACCATAATCATGAATAATAATATCATGCACGCCATAAATCCCATCATAGCCCATGATAAAATCATGCACTCGCTCGACTTCTTCACGAGTGGGAGCGGTGCCTAGCATTCTATCAACTGTATCTTTTAAAATATCGATTCCAGATTTGATAACTAAAATCGACGCAAGCACTCCAAGGTAACTATCAACCGAAAAGCCTGTAAAATAATACACTGGAATTGAAAATAAAATCACCGAGGTTGAAAGCACGTCGGCACGCGAGTCTGCACTTGTTGCTTCCAAAAATGGCGAATTTATTTTTTTTGCAATTACCATGTAAAAGGCACTTAAAAACAACTTTGCCGAAATCGAAAATATTAACACAATAATCGAAGCCACACTAAAGTTCGGCACAGTTGGTGTTTTAATTTTAAGTGCCGACTGATAAAAAAGTTGCAAGCCCAGCACCACAATAATCACCGCAACCACAGACGAAAAAATATACTCAGCACGGGCATGCCCGAAAGGATGCTCTTTGTCGGCGGGCTTTTTTGAAATCTGAAAACTTGCAATCGAGATGATGTTCGAAAATGTATCGGTTAAGTTATTCACCGCATCAGCAATAATCGAAATCGACGAAGCAAAAACTCCTGCCAAAAGCTTTCCGCCGAAAAGCAGTGCATTCACAAAAAGGCCGAAAACGCCAGCAAAATTTCCAGCCCGGCAATTAAAGTCCTGCAATGTCTCGTTTGGTCGCTGCTTTAAAAAAAACGAAATAAACCGTTTCATCAATTCAATTCTTCGTCAGAAAAAAGTTGGAATTCTGGCTCTTTTTTTTCAAGCTTTCCGCCATTTCCATTTTCAGCGTCAGATGCAAGCTCTTCGCCATTCATCAAAATTTGCACCTTGCCTTCCAGCTTTTCGATATCCTTTTCAAGTCCGCCTGCAAGTTTTATCCCTTCTTCAAAAAAGGCAAACGCCTGCTCAAGCGGCAAATTTGGCTCGTTAATTTTTGTGCTAATCTCTTCGAGGCGGCTTAATCGTTCTTCAAATTTTTTCATAATTCGTCAATTATATCAAAGGCACAAAAATAAATCAATGCAGCGTGAGCCTGTTATCACCGAAGTAAATTTTGACTTGTTACGCTTCGCACATCACCCGCCAAGTATGGCGGCATACAAAAGCATCAGCGAGATTTGTGCTATGCAAAAATATCACTTGTCAACAGCGTACAAGGATGGACGGCACACCTCAAACGCGAACAATAGCAATAACCGCCAATGCACGGTGTGCGGAGCGTTTAAGGTTTAAGTTTTTCCCCTACACGAAAAGGCTTTATCGAGTTACGCCTTTAGCTTTTGGTTTTAATCTTTGGACCGAGCGTATTTAGTTTTTGGCACAACCAGTAAGAGCCACGAAAAAGAAAGGTACGATAAAAAGTTTTTCTTAAAACAGATGTTGAGCGTGAACATTGACTTTTTATTTTTTTCGGATAAAGTAGCGTTATGGATGAAAAATTAATTGCACCGATAAAAATATTTTCGGTGCTAAAGGAAGGGGCGAAACTACCTGAATACAAGACCGCTGGGGCTTCTGGTGCGGATGTGTTTGCGTTTTTGCCAGCACCGATTGTGCTAAAACCGTTTCAGAGAGCTTTGATTCCGACAGGTGTTTCCGTTCAAATACCCGAAGGCTATGAACTGCAACTTCGTCCGCGGTCGGGACTTGCGTTAAAACACGGCATCACCGTACTTAATACGCCTGGAACTATTGACAGCGACTACCGCGGGGAGCTTTGTGCTTTGCTGGTAAATTTTGGTGATGTCGATTTTACAGTTCAAAACGGAGAGCGGATTGCTCAGGTGGTTTTAGCTCGTGTTGCTCGTGCTGCATTTCAAGCCACTGAAAGCCTTGACAGCACGGCACGCGGTTCAGGCGGATACGGTTCAACGGGAATGGTTTAAAACCAAACTGTGAGCTTTTGACACACATTTGAAATTTTAGCAGATTAAAAATTTCTTTATTAAAAGTTGTATCAGGGGCTTGACTTTTTATGCAATGTTTGGTAGAATAACATCATTCATTAGTTGAATTTTGGGCCATTAGCTCAGCTGGTAGAGCAACAGACTCTTAATCTGTGGGTCGCAGGTTCGATCCCTGCATGGCTCAAATCTGGAGGAATTATGGTACGCGGTGGCGATATCGGAAAAGGTACAGTTTTATTGTCAAAGGGAACGCCATATTTAGTTGTAGAGCGTGAATTTGTGAGTCCGGGAAAGGGTTCAGCTTTCGCACGTGTGAAAATGAAAAGTTTACGCGACGGCTCGGTTTTGACGCAAACGATTAAAACTGCCGATATGGTTGAGGATGCCGTTGTTGACACGCGCAAGGGGCAATATCAGTATACGGACGGTGAAAATTTTGTTTTCATGGACGTTCAAAGCTTTGAGCAAATCACCGTACCGAACGATATAATCGGTGACAAAAAATTTTACCTGCGTGAAGGCGATGAATACGATATTGTTATTTGGGAAAGCAATCCGATTGACGTAAAAATTCCGCCGAAAATGATTTTTGTCGTTGAGCAAAGCGAAAACTATATCAAGGGCGATACAGTTTCAGGGGCTACAAAGCCAATCGTGACGGAAACTGGCTTAACCGTCCGAGTTCCGCTTTTTATCAAACAAGGCGAGAGGATTTTAGTTAACACAGAAACAAACGAATATCAGGAACGTGTAAACAACTAGTCGATTTGTTTAGTTGGGTAGAAGGCTTTGCGTAGTTTATGCAAAGCCTTTTGTCGTTTAAAAAGCATAATACACTCAAAGCTTGAACATCCCACGGCACAGCAAAAAATATAAAAAAGCAAACTCTTTACCGTATGCAATTCTAAAATACGTCGGACAAAAATATGTGGCAGGAAAAAATTGAGGCTCGACGGAAAAGGACGATTTTAATTTGACACAAAATTAAACGATTTATTGTTACGTTATAAATTCGCAAAACGCTTAAAGTAATTTTTTTTTGTACCGACAATCTGATAAAAAGGTGATTTATGCTGCATAACATTGTTTTTACTGATAACATTTTTATTGTATCGCGGAGCTTGGCGTTGATAGCTCAAAGTTTGCAACTTGATTTTTCCGATGAGCTTTTTGTTTCAAAATTTGAACACGATATTGTATTTTGTGCGGAAAGTATAAAAAAAATATTTAGCAAGCTGAATGCACAAGAGCATTTGCATGACTACATTGATACTATGAAGTGTTTGTATTCGTGCACGTCTAGGTTTATTCAAATCATGAGCGATTTGGAAATTGACAATAAAAATATTTTTTTGCAGTCGCCTGAAAAAATTGGTGTGCTAAAATCCGCGATGAATGAAATTGAAGCAGACATTTCTAAAAAAGTGCGAAATACAAATACCGATGCGGAAATTATGAACATTGTGTCAGAGATGGAACTGACCGAGCTTTTGGACTTCGGTAATGCGACTTCTGTTCAAATTAAATAACAGCGTTATCACACATTGACTTTTTGGAGAGCGTGAATGCGGATAACTGGCGGAACATTAACAAATAGGCGAACAGAGGTTCCAGCAGGCGAAGTTCGCCCGACGATGGACAGAGTAAGAGAATCGGTTTTCGCAGTTTTGGGAGACTTGAGCGGCTCGTCGTTTTTGGATTTATTTTCCGGTTCGGCAACATGTGCACTGGAAGCATTTTCGCGCGGTGCCTACCCTATTTGCATTGTTGAAAAAGATAAAAAGAAAATTCCAGCGCTTATAAAAAACTTATCGATTGCGGATAAACCTATTGACACCAAATTTATTTCGGCAGAACTTTTTATTCAGCGGAATAAAACTGCCTACGACATTATCAACATCGATCCGCCGTATCGTTACGCGTATTACGATGAGCTTTTAGAAAATCTTTGTTCATCGCAAACGGTAAAAGATGGAAGCATAGTTTTGGTACAGCACGCACATGAAGTTAGCGTTAACATTCCTGCAACGTTATTACAAGTGGACGAAAGGAATTTTGGTCGCACTGTCGTTACTTTTTTTAAATACAGGAGCAACCAAAACGAATAAACTAATTGAGCGTTTTGTCGAACGTTTCTTTTAAACCGTCCCGCCATTCTTTTGCAACTGTCGGCTCTTCAAAGTTAAACGTTTTTATAATCTTAAACGATTTGCGGTTTCTCGGATTTGTGTCTTCGAATTGCACAATTCCAAATGTTCCTTTCCCCAAATAAGTAAGTTCCGCGTTTTCAGGAAGTGTTTCGCTTTCCAGAATAATTTCACGAGCACAATCAAAATGCATCGGTTGCTTGCTGACAGAGTCGGTAATTGCTTGTGTAACTTCGGTAATAGGTAAGCCACACTTCGGACAAATAAACTCACCGTACACAACAGGTTTTTGCACTTCACGTGTATTTTTTTTTCGCTTTGTATTTTTCACAATTCACCCCGAAGAATCAAAATCTGATTCGTTATGATTGTTGCCAGACGATATACGGCACCCTCAATATACGCAGGGTCATCCAGTTTTTCACGGATTGCATAAAGACTATCTTCTGTGGATATAGCATCTATATGTTGTGCTTTCGGATATTTGCCGTTTTTTTGCATAGCAACAGATGAGTGTATTTTATCGGTTTCTTTATTTTTTTCAATACGCTTTTTTGTAACGACTTTATTCAACATTGTATATCTCCAAAAGCATTTTCGATATATATAATCTCTGGTTCAACATTCAAAAAAGGATTCGTCCGCAAAACGGCAACATCAAAACTAACAGGCAAATCACGGTACTCTTGATGAGTTGCAATAAACCATTTCGCTACCGTTACAATTTTTGTTTGCTTTTTTTCATCAACTAAAAAGCGTAAATTTTCAACATCGGTATGCAACATTGTTTTTACTTCAATAAATTTTAGTCCCGTCGTGTTCATCGCGATAATATCTATTTCTCCCGTGCCAGTACGGAAATTTCTTTCAACAATGCTGTATCGTTTTTTTTGCAAAAATTCACACACAGTTTGCTCACCGCGGTTTCCAATTTCATTTCCCATAATGTAGGCACTCGGTGTTATTATCGGCAAATAAATACGAATGGTGAGACTTTTATACACGGATTTAAAAACATAAATGTAAAATTGAACTTTCTATCTGGTACCCTTTCTTCCTCACAGAATAAGTTTTAAAATTTTTATCTATTATCTATTGACAATAATATTATATTTCGTATAATATAATACAAGAAATATGTATGTATTTTGTATAGTTTCAAGAAGCAAGGAGTAGGTTGTGATTTTTTCGGTTGGGTCAAATCTATTGGACGCATGTGTTTTATCGATTTTATCGAAAGGCGACACATACGGATACAAACTCACCCAAGAGTTGCAGGCAGTGGTGCCAATTTCGGATTCAACTTTGTATCCAGTTTTAAGGCGTCTACAAAAGGACGCGTTTTTAACCAGTTACAACATCGAGTACGAAGGACGCAACCGCCGATACTACCAAATTACTGGAAAAGGATTAAAGCAACACGCAAAGAATATTACGGAGTGGAAAAGCTTCCGCGATGTTCTAAATAAAATTTTTAATTAACGAAATTGGAGGAGAAATGACAAAAGATCAATTTTTAAGTGAGCTTGAAAGAAAGCTCAAACACTTGCCAGCGGATGAGCGAGCAGATGCTGTCGAATTCTACCGCGAATACTTTGAAGAAGCAGGCGTTGAAAATGAGCAGCGGGTTATCGCTGAGCTAAAAAGTCCTTCGCACATTGCCTCAAAGATTTTGGCAGAGTTTGCAGAAAAGGAAATGACTGCTGGAAAGCAAGCACAAAAAGCTCAAAAGCAAAGCTTCTCAAACGGAGTGTGGTTTGCAGTGCTAGCTTTATGTGCCGCTCCGATTGCCCTGCCCTTTTTGTTTGCAATCGTCCTGATTGTCTTTGTGCTATTTGTTGTGTTGGCATCATTTTTGGTTGCATTTTTATGTATTGCCGCTGCTCTTGTAATAACGGCATTTTACATATTCTTTGGGTTTCCGCTTGCCGCGGGATTTCTGTTTGGCGGTGCATTAATTTCTGCAGGCATTGCGGTGTTGTTGGTTTTAATGATAAAAAATTTAGCTTCATTTATTGTGAAAAAATTAGCGAGGAAATAATGATTACATTAATGATTTTATTGATTATGGTTTTTGTATTCATATTCAGTTTTGTTGGTTTGGTTATTGGTGGCATGGCAGCGATTGTCGGCGGAGTATTTGGACTTATCGGCGGTATTTTCGGTGTGTTCGGTTGGATTTTTGCTTTAGCATTTGCATTGGCGTTTAAGTTTATTCTGCCGATTTTGGTTATTTTTTTACTTTATAAAATATTTGTAAAAACACGAATATAGTTTTTGATGAGCAAGTTATAAAATTTTATATTATTTATATCAGTGGAGAAAAGAAATGAAAAAGAATTTTTTTGTTGCAATATTGTTACTTGTAGTTGGCGTTGCATTAGTTTTAGTTACTGGAACATTATTATTTTATTCAAATACGGACGTTAAAAATAAGTTATCTCGTATTTTGGGAAATACACCTGCAAATATATTTTTTGAGTTTAAATCATTTGGAGATTTAAATGACAAAACTCCGATAAAAACTGCCAACTACAATAGCGATGAAATAGAGCGGATGAAAATAAATGTCGGTGCATGCAACGTCCGAGTTGAAACTTCCAAGGAAAATTTATTTTCGGTTACAGTTTATCGGATTAAAGATACAAGCAATGAGCCTGAAATTACGCTTACTGATAAAACATTAACAATTATCGCGGACACAAAAAATAAAAGGCTCTTTGGATTTTCATTCAATAAACAAAAACCAGAATACGCTATTTTAATTAATGTGCCTGAAAATAAAACGCTGGACGAATTTTATTTGAAAAGTGAAGTTGGTCTTTCCGAACTTATGCAGTTGAGAGTTAAAAGTTTTTATGCACAGTGTGGCGTGGGCTCTGTGCAGCTAAAAGATTTGCAGGCTGAAAATTTTGAACTTATCGGTGGCGTCGGGGAAATAAACTTCGAAAAGCTTAAAACTAACAAAACAAAAATCACCGCAGGAACAGGAAAAATTATTTCGCGCTCTTGTGCATTTAATGACTTATCGTATGAAGGCGGTATCGGGGAGTTTATGTTTGAAGGAGAGATAACAGGAAAAAGTACCGTGCATATCGGCATAGGTAAAACAAGTATAAACCTTGCAGGCAAAAAATCCGATTACAATATTTTTGTTGAGAAAGGTATAGGACATGTTTTGATCGACGGTAAAAATGCAGGCTTATTTGATAACACGCATAGTGCAGAAAATATAATTTCCTTAAACGTAGGTATCGGAAATTTGGATATACGTTTTACAGAGTAGCCGAGCAAAACAAAAATACGAGTACTAGACATTGCGAATTATTTTGAGTACAATTGCAGCATTATTAAATGAGAGGAACAAAATGAAAAAACAAATTACGCTGTTATTTTTTTTGTTGATGCTGTGCGGATTTATTGCTTGCACAAGAAAAAACACTTCGACACAAAATGAGAAAATCGTAGGACAAACATCGGAGAAAACTCAAAATGACTTTGGTGATACATTCCATATGCTGATGAGTAAAGCCGATACGGTTGTAGTTAATGACGATTCTGTATCGTTCAAAGATGATTCTGGACGCAGTGAGCCACTTACAATTAAGAAGCAGCCAAAACGCGTCGCTGTTTTATATGGCAGTCACAGTGCATTGTGGATAGAATGCGGAGGTACAGTTTCAATCGGAGTCGGTGGCACTAGTGCTATCGAATTATATCAAGAGCAAATCGGACGAGACATCACACAGGACGCAGGCTTTATAAAAGTTGCAGACTCATCGTCTGGTACAACATGGGATATTGAAGCAATCATTGCGGCAAACCCCGACTTGATTATTTGCTCAACGGCTATGAAAGGATATCAAGTTATTTCGTCTCCAGCTGTGCAAATGAATATTCCTGTAATTGCGGTTACCTACAACGGAATTAAAGACTATTTGAAATGGGCAAAAGTTTTTACCGCCTTGAATAACCGTGAAGATTTATTTGCCGAGAATGCAATGAAAGTTGCACAAGGTGTTGCAGCGATAATTGACGCAGTGCCTGAAAATAAAAAAGTACGTGCATTGTCGCTTTTGCCGAATGCAAAGGCGGTTAAACTTAATATGCCTGACTCAAATATCGGCGGTATGCTGACCGACCTCAAAGCAACAAACGTTGCAGAGCGTATGCGAACCAATATGCAAATTCCACGCATTGAGATGAATATCGAGCAACTCTATAAAGTGAATCCTGAAATTATTCTCATCCAAGTGCAACAGAGTGAAGACTTTGTAAAAAAATTTTTGGAAGCAAGTTTTTCTTCAAATCCGATATGGAATGAAGTTGATGCCGTTAAGAAAAATCGAGTATATTTTTTACCGAAACGACTTTTTCATTTTCGTCCGAACAAAGATTATTTGGAAGCGTACAAAATGCTCGCAGAACTACTCTATCCAGGAGTAACTTTTTAACCTAACGTTATTGGGTCATCTTTTAAAATGTAATCGTTTTTTAAGATGACATCCACACCAAAGCACTGACACGGGCACCTATCGGTGCCTACTTTTGTCAAAAGCAAATACCATCAAACGCACAAGCGTGCCACATAAACAACAGCGTAATCTTCTGCATTACTTTTAGTAAAGCGATAATCCGAATACGACTCAACCGATTGAAAACCAGCCTGCTCAAATAATGACAAAATTTTATTCCGTTTCAATGGATGCAAAATCGTGAAGTCAGAACTAGAAATGTCATGCAACTTGTCAGTCAATGAGATAGTAAACTTAACATTTCCGTCTTGCAAAAAATCATAATGCCGCTTAAAAATAAAGTTATCAGTTTCTTTTTTTTTGAACTCCATTTTTTTTTCATAAAGTATTTTATCATAATTCAGTACTTCGACAATAAATATACCATTCACTTTAAGCGAGTTATAAACGGATGAAAAAAAATGACGTAGCGTCTCGTCATCTTTCAAATGTGGAAGCGTGTTACCGAAGCAAAAAATACCATTGTACTTTCCGAAGCGATTGATGTCAGCAATGTCCGCTTGATAAAACGAAAGTTCGCACCGCGTATTTTTTAGCAAAGCATTCTCTTTTGCAAGTGCAATCATTTTTGCGTTTAAGTCGAGCCCGCAAACATTATACCCTCGCTGAGATAACTCAACTGCAAGGTCACCAGTTGCACAGCCTGCATCACAAAAGCGGGCTGGCGGTGGACAAAGGCGTTGTATAAAGTCAAGCTTTTCCGACTCAAGTGGAAAAAGCTCATTGTAGTGTTCTGCAATTAAATCGTATACGTTCATATCATTCCTCTCGTCAAAAGACGCATTGTCATTTACGTAACATTGTTACGCACTCAGTATATAACTAAATTGTTTTGATATCAAGCGGTAAAATAACGTAAAACGTTTGCAATAAAAAATAATTCGGTTATTGCTTTTTATACATTGATTTGATACAATACAGGAATGAACGTTGCATTTTTTGTTGACACCTATGTGCCGCAGGTAAATGGTGTTGTAACTGTAGTAAAAAAACTTAAAGAAGACCTTGAACATTTAGGTTGCAAATGTTATGTACTTACTCCGTGTCGCGGTAATTCGCCTCAGTTAGACGGTGTATATTTTTTGAAGGCACGTCAGTCGGTAATTGCTCCGAGTGAATATGTTGCAATCGAAGATTATGCAAACATTGTTCGATTTTGCAAAGAGCATAAAATCGATATTTTGCATGCACATTCCGAATTTCGAACAGCAAAACTTGCAATTAAAACCGCAAAAGAATTGAATATCCCTTTTGTGATTACATTTCATACATTTTGGAAATATTACGTGAAGGCATACATACCTTGCGGTTTTTTAGTTCCGCTAGTTATTGTCGATATGTACACAAAATACATATATAAACATGCTGATGTTATATATGCAGTTTCAGACAAAGTAAAGGAGTATATGACATCGTTATTGCCAAACAATAGAGTTGAGCTAATCGAAAATGCAGTAGACAAGTCTGACTTTACTCAAACAAAAAATAGCGACGTTATAATTTCTGCACTGAAAAAAAATTACAGCGTACAAAGCAGTGATTTTGTTTTGTTATATGTCGGACGAGTTTCGCACGAAAAAAGATTGCGTGAACTTTTGAAAATGCTCGCATCGATTTTAAAACGAACACAAAAATCGGTTAAACTTTTTGTTGTCGGAGACGGTCCTGCAACAAACGATTTAAAAACTTATAGTAAAAAATTATGTATCAATGACAATGTAATATTCACCGGTTTTATCGACAGAAAAGAACTTTCAAAATTTTTTAGTATTGCGGATGTTTTTGTCAGTGCATCGCTTTCCGAAACATATTCAATGACAGTAACGGAAAGTTTAACTTCTGGTGTTCCTGTTGTCTTACGTGAAGATGCCTGCTACTTTGATAGAGTTACGCACGGTAAAAACGGCATCTTGGCAAAAAACGACGCTGATTTTACAAACTCAATTTTGGAATTACTTTCACAACCAGAAAAATTACACCTCCTAAAATCAAATTGTAGACAAGCAACATCGGAGATAACATCTTTGGAGCAAGCAAAAAAATACCTTGCATCATATCATGAAATTTTAAAAAATAAAAAATACAATGAGGCATAACCATGTCAAAAAGTTTTTCATATACGGAAAAAGTTGCACGAAAGAAATTTTTTATGATGCTACTTTTTATTTTTGCACTCACAGTACTACTGTATCATTTAATTTCGGCTTTTATATTTAGAACATACCGAATTGAAACTGATACAATGCAGCCGACTTTTGAAAGTGGGCAAATGCTTGGAGCTGTAACTTTATTTAATACCGAAAATCTAAGACGTGGCGACCTTGTATTTCGCAGTGCTATATATAAAGATGAGCTTAATATCTTTCAAAAACTTGTAAATAAAATTTGTTCATTGTTTACCGCAAAATTAGTACGTCCATTCGGCAATGAACAACGCTCGCTAACACATGGTGCGGTTTTTCGAATAGTCGGTTTACCAGGTGACACTATCTATATGAATAACTTTATTGCATACATCAAAAATGCCGAGTCAGATAATTTTTTAACCGAGTTTGAACTATCAAAACAAAACTATGACATTAAAACTTTGCAGCTACCTGAAGGCTGGAAAAACTCTATGCCTTTTTCAGGCTCAACCGAAAAGTTTATTCTGGGCGAACACGAGTTTTTTTTGCTGAGCGACAATCGCGTTTCAACATTTGATTCAAGACTTTCTGGGATTTGTACAGCAAGCAACATCGAAGCAAAAATACTTTTTGTTTTGTTGCCATTCAAAAGCTGGAAAAAGTTTTAACAGCACATGATAACAAATATTTCCGATTGCAATGATTTCAAAGCTGCAATGACTTGCAAGGAAATCAGCTCGTTAGTTATACCGACTGCTGCATTATATATTCATGTACCATTTTGCAAACAAAAATGTGCGTACTGTGATTTTTATTCCGTTACAGGAAACTCATCAAATTATTTTCTTGAAAAAGAAAATAAAAGTGCACCATGTTCTCGATTCATAAAAAAAATATTAAACGATGTTTCAGATATAACTTCACTTTTTCGAACTGAATATTTTTCTAGTATATACATCGGAGGTGGCACGCCATCAGTTTTATCATCTGAAGATATTTTGTATCTCGGTGAAAAGCTCTCAAAAAAATTATTGCCACATACAGAGTTTACAATTGAGCTTAATCCTGAAAGTGTTACTCGCGATTTTATCGACGCTGCAATTGCTGGCGGCATCAATCGCTTCTCTCTCGGTGTGCAAACCTTTTCAGAACAAATATTAAAAAGTCAGTATCGGATTGCAACGCCTAATGATATTGAAAATGCGTTAAAGATTTTACAACGTACAACAATGACGCACAACATAAAAGTTTCGTGCGACTTAATCTCAGGCTTCCCGCTTCAAACTCAAGAACAAGTGCGTTACGATATTCGTACATTGCTCAAGTATTCAATACAGCATATTTCTGTATATCGACTTTGCACGGACAATGCTTTACTTGACAGTGAAAACGACGAAGCAAGTTTTCTATTCGATTGTGCTGCGGCAGAATTATACAAAGCTGGTTTTACACGCTACGAGATTTCAAACTTTGCACAGGATGCATCGTGCGAAAGCTCACACAACAAAACATATTGGAAACTCTTACCGTACTTCGGAGTTGGACCAAGTGCAGCTGGTTCTATTTTTTTTAATGACGCATGCAAATACAAAAATCGCGAAGAAGTTACTGCTATCCGAACTACGGGAATGTTTGATATAAATTGTTGGCTTCAAAATAATTTTCCATATACGATTGAAACAATTTCTTTTGAAAACGAGGTAAAGGACTTTTTACTTATGGGGCTTCGTTTAAAAGAAGGCATCGACAAAGAAAATTTTTTTCAACGTTTTGGATTTTCGTTTGATTCTTTAATGCATGATACGATAAAAAAATTTTCAAACTTTGTTGCATGCAATAGTGAAAAAAAATTTTCACTCACTGATGAAGGACTCAACTTTTTGTCAGCATTTTTAGTTGATGCTTTTATCCAAATTGAAAATTTTTTAGTGTGAGAATAAACGCAAAATATTTTTAGCTTTAGGCTTTAACAATTATTTTATCTATCACAACATTAATATTCGCAATTGAAACTGCAGCATACTTTTCAATTCTTTCAATCACAAATTTTTTCAAACTTTCAATTCGATTTGAAACTTGTGCATCAAACGGAATATCTATCGCAACTTCCAAAATATAACTTTTTGTTTCTTCAGCATGAATGATGCCGATGTGATTAACAATAATTTCAGAATTAAATTCGTAAATACTTTTTGACGCAAATTCTTTTAGTGCTTCATCGGAAATTTGTACCGCTTCAATTTTTGTGTAAAGAGGTCGCACGAGAGATTTTTCAATCGGATTTACTTGCTCTGCACGATTTTTGCTTTTACGTTTTAGCATCAATGTAATGCGGTCATGAAAAATTTGCGGATAATTTTTTTTCACCTCAAATGACGAAACAGGAATAACATGCTTACCTTCAATCATTCGACTTCGCTTTGCAGCTTCAATATCTTCTATGCGTGCAATATCTTGAATGTAAATAATTTTTTCAGGTTGAGGAATTTGTAAACGGATAGCTATTTTATTTACCATCTTTACAGAAGTTCCGAGAATGAGTACTTTTTTATTTTTATTTTTTTGTAAAACTTTTGCAAGCTCGTCACGGTGTTCTTTGTTGTCAAACAATGCGATTCGAAGCGAACCTAATATTGTTTGTGCAAGCTTCGCACTTTTTCCAGCTAAAATACGATCGCCTTCAATGAGAAGCCCATCATCAATAATCAGCTTAATTTTGTATTCTTGAGCTAAAAGTTGAGCACGGTAACTTTTTCCAGTTCCACTTTCGCCGACGAGAGCATACACATGCGGCGTTTTAATTTTTTCGAAAAATTTTTTGAAAGAGAACATACTTCACTGCGTTACGCTTTTCCAAAGCGGCGCTCACGATTGGTGTACTCATCGATTGCTTTTTGTAAATCGGCGACAGTCCAATCAGGCCAGAGCGTATCGGAAAAATACAATTCCGCATACGCAGCTTGATACAACAAAAAATTGCTGAGACGCTTTTCGCCGCCAGTACGGATTAGTAAATCGACAGGCGGAATACCTACGGTGTCCAATGCTGCGGCAAAAATTTCAGGTGAAAAAGATTGCGAAACTAACTGCTGCATTGCACCTTCTTTATTTTCATTGGCAAAAAAATAATTGACACATCTATTCAAAATTTGCAAACAGCATTTTTTTGCCGCACGAAAAATTTCGTCCTGCCCTCCATAATTTATCGCAAGTGCAACAGTAGTTCCCGTAAAATGCGACGTTTCATCACAAGCTTTTTTAATCGCAGTTTGTACACGTGCAGGAAGAGGAGCTATGTCGCCAATATGCAAAACCCGAATATTGTTTGCTTTATAAAATTCAAATTCTGCAATCAAATGCTTTTCGATTAATCCCATCAAAAAGCCGACTTCCGATTCGGCTCGCTTCCAGTTCTCGGAAGAAAATGCATAAAGCGTAACAAAATCGATTCCCATATCGGAAGCGGCTTTTACAATTTTTTTCGTAGTTTCAAGTCCTTCCTGATGTCCTACCCAACGGGCTTCACCGCGCTTTTTTGCCCATCGCCCGTTTCCGTCCATAATAATTGCAACGTGTTTTAAATCCATACAGGTTTTTGGCATGGAAGTTTTTAGCCTTCCATTATTTCAGCTTCTTTTGTCGCAAGTACTTTGGTAACTTTTTCGGTATATGTATCGGTTAATTTTTGAAGCTTATCTTCCATAACCTTTCGCTGATCTTCGGTCATATCTCCCGACTTTTCCTGCTTTTTTGCATCATCAATACCATCACGACGAATATTTCGGATAGCAACTTTGTAGTTTTCGGAAATTTTCTTTGCCTGCTTTACAATTTCCGCACGACGCTCATCAGTTAGCGGCGGAATCGAAATGCGGATTAGCTTGCCATCATTTGACGGCGTCATTCCAAGGTTAGCTTTTAAGATAGCTTTTTCAATGTCACCAAGGAGATTTTTATCCCACGGCTGAATTACAACCATTCGTGCATCAGGCACAGAAATCGTCGCCAACTGATTAAGCGGTGTGGGACTTCCGTAGCTTTCCACAGACAGCTTTTCAAAAACAGTCGTGGATGCCCTACCCGTTCGTAATCCGTTAAATTCTTCTTCAAGTGAAAAAATACTCTTTTTCATTTTTGCTTCACAATCATTAAAAATATCCATAAAGGCTCCTATCCATATTTATTCAAAATCTTTTTATATACTACCAAAACACAATGGAAATAACAAGGGTACAAATTTAACCGAAACCAAAAAGCCTTTTCTCAGCATTTTCGGAATCAGGCGTTTCCAAGCGTATTTGATAAAATAGTTCACAAGCTACTGTTTCTTTTTTAGAAATTGCATCTTTGTTTCGGACACAATAATCGCAAGGAAAATAAGCACAAAACCTGCAACCGATGACCACGTCAATTTTTCACCAGCAAAAAGAACTGCAAACAAAATAGAAAACACTGCTTCAGTTCCCAAAATAAGAGCAACCGTCGACGCTGGTGTATAACGCTGCCCAATTGTTTGAAACAAAAGAGCAACCGCAGTACACATAATTGCAAGGTAACCAAGTGCAAAAAGAGAAGACCCCGAAACTGATTGAAACGTTGGCTTTTCAAAAATGAGCGACACAATGAGCGAAAGCACAGCCGCCGTTAAAAACTGCAAAATCGTGATAAGTATCGGATCTTTTCCAGCTCCCCATTTTGCAAGCGAGACAATATGTACAGCAAAAAGTAAACCGCTCAACAAGGCATATAAATCACCTTGGCTAAAACTGATATTAGCCGATTTCACAAGCTCGGTATAAAACACAAAAAAAAGTCCGATAACGCACAAAACGGCGGCGATAATATTATAGCGGTCAGGCACCTCGCCAGTAAAAAGCCACGCCAAAAACGGCACGATAACGCAGTACGAAGCCGAAATAAACCCGCTACGTCCAGGTGCTCCTTCCGCCGAAGTTACACCAATCGTTTGGCTTGAGTACGCAATAAACAAAAAAAAGCCTACAATCAATCCAGACAAAATATAGTCCTTATTGAGCTTTTTTAAGTGCGGTGCAAAAATAATCGCCAAAAGCACACACGCAATCGAAAATCGAAGTGCTAAAAGCATATTAGGCGTAAATGCGTCCTTAATGGCACTTACCACAGTTAACGAACTGCCCCACACAACGGCAGTTACAACCAATGCAAGCCTTGCAAGCAAGGCAGTTACCTTTGAGTTCATAAAAGCATCCTTAAAAATACACCTGCCTCATCGTTTTACGCTTTTATGTAAAGCACAGGATAAGCCTCACAACAATCAACGCCTACTTTCCAAGCACATACATCTTTAAAATATAGCTACTCCGAAAATATACACATTTGCAAAATGCGTTTTGCATAAAAAACGAAACAAATTTATCTTTGATAAATCATTGTATATTTTTTCCAAAAATTTTTCAACAGCAACTCACCGCAATTCACAAAAATCAAGCTTCACTAAAATACTCGAGCATTCAGGTTTTGTTGTCTCCATTAACCGAACGTGCAACCGACGGGACGCATTAAAATCCTTTTCGGATTTTAATGCGTCCATCATGCACAAAAAGCATTTTAGGCTGTCAGTTTTGGGCTATGCCCAAAACTTAAGGTTTAAAACCTTGCGTCCCTGCACGGTTTTCATACAAACTCGAAGTTCAAGAATGTACAGGAAATAACTTTATTGAACCTTTATTTTGCAGATTTTAGAAATGCCCTTGAATAAAAGTCCTTCATTTATTAGAATGAAAATAAGTGTCGGATTTGACGAGGAGCGGCGTATGCTTGAAATAAAACATGAACTTTTAGCTTTTCAGGAAGAAATCAATAATGTTTGGGGGCGGCTTTGACGTTCCAAGCTTAAAGCAAAAGGTTAGCGAGCTTGAAAGACTGCAATCAGAAGAAAATTTTTGGCAGGATAAGGACGCTGCCGAGGCGGTAATCGCAAAGACGAAAAAACTCAAAGCGAGTTTTGAGCCGTGGGAAGATTTAAAAACTGCGGCTGAGGATTTATTTTCGCTTTATGAGCTGACGCTTGAAGAGCAAACTTCAAGTTACGATAAAGAAATTTCAGAGCAGTTTGACACGCTGAAAAAGCGTTTTGAAAAGCTGCATATTTTGACGAGCCTTTCTGGTGAAGTTGATAAAAACGATGCTTTTGTGACTATTCATGCTGGTGCGGGTGGAACAGAAGCCTGCGATTGGGCTTCGATGCTCACGCGAATGTATTTGCGTTGGGCTGAAGAGAAAAACTTCAAAGTTGAAACACTTGACCTTGTGGAAGCTGAAGGAGGAATTAAATCCATTTCGCTTGGGATTAAAGGCGATTACGCTTTCGGGTTATTGAAGTCGGAAACTGGCGTGCATAGATTGGTGCGAATTAGTCCGTTTGACGCAAATGCTCGGCGACACACGTCTTTTACGTCTGTGTATGTTTTTCCAGTTCTGGATGACACGATTGAAGTTGACATTCGTCCAGAGGACTTGCGAATTGACACGTATAGAGCGAGCGGTGCCGGCGGTCAGCACATTAACAAAACGGATTCGGCTGTGCGAATTACACATATACCTACAGGCATTGTTGCCGCGTCTCAAAGTCAGCGAAGCCAAATTACCAACAAGGCTACCGCGATGGAGATGCTTAAAGCAAAGCTGTACGAATATTATCGTCAAAAAAAAGAAGCTGAAAATGAAAAATTCGCTGCTGAAAAAAAAGGTATTTCGTGGGGAAATCAAGTACGCTCGTATGTGTTTCAACCTTACACGCTTGTGAAAGATTACCGAACGAATTGCGAAATCGGAAATATTCAGGCGGTTATGGACGGAGATATTGACGTTTTTATAAATGCGTATCTGGAAAAATCTTTGGGGAAAATATAGCGGAGTGCGAAAATAATGACGACAAAAGAAAATATTAAACTTTCGAAGATTGCCTTGCTTTTCGGCTTAGTTGTGCTGTTGTTATTTGGAGTTTTTCCGATATATGCACAAGAAAATTCTAAAGACAAAGCGGCAAAAGATAATTGGGTTTTAGCTTTTGCCGAATTTAAACTTGATGACGCTGCGTCATTGTATTCGTCCTATTCTCAACTCTTGCCAGAGCTTTTAAGTTACAACATTGGTACCGACATCGGTAAAAAAATATCGCTCACAGAAAAAAAAATGCGTGCGATTTTGAGCTTGTCGCAAAAAAAAGAAAAAGCAATTTCGGAATTGCGGGATTTGGTTTTGGAAAAGGATAAACTTTTTTTGCTGCCTGAAACTGAAAAACAAAAAACTAAAAAACTCAAAGACGTTGAAACTAAGATTGGAAAAAAGCAAAAAGAGTTGGAATTACTTGCAGCCGACATAAAAATCGAAACGATGAAAGTTTCATATTCAGATAATGCGGCAAAAGCGGTTGTGCCGTGGGGTGACGGAAAATTGTTTTCGCGTACCGAAGCAAAATCGCTTGCTGCCGATTTAAAGGACAACAATATCTGTGCTTTGGTTTCTGGTGAAATCATGGATGTTTCAGGCTATATGGTTGTGCGTATCAAGCTTCAAACGGGTTTGTCGGAAGTTCCAGAATTAACCTTAACCGAAGCTGGTCGCTATGAAGACATCGATACGGTTGCTCAAAACCTTGCTTTACAGTTATCTGCACAGTTGCAATCTTTACCTGAACGCAAAATTTATTTTGAGGTTGAGCCAAGTGATGCAAAGATTTTTGTTAATGAAACGGAAGTGCTTGACTTCGGTAAACCTTTGTCCTTTTACGCAAACAGTGTCAGCGTTTTTGCTTGTGCGGAAGGTTTTAAAACCGCAACAAAAGAATTTTCGCTCGGAAAAGAAAAAAGCTACAGGTTAAAAATCAAGCTGGAAAAAATACCTACTGTTACGGTTCCGCTTGATATTGCTTCAGATATATCAGTGTATTCAAAGACAAAGGAGCTGAAACCTAAAGCGACTTCTGAAAAATCTGTTGCATCGGGAAAGACGCTTGAGTTCCCGAAAGAAAAGGACGTTTTGGAATTTGAAAGTAACGGCATTCGAACCTTTGTGCTTTTCGATGCGGAAAAGCTTAAACCAAGTGCAACATTTCACGGCATCGGTAAAAGTCTAAATACCAAAACGGTGCAGTCCCAAATTGAAAAGCAGCGTTCGATTATGTACTGGTCGCTCGGTGCGGTGTACCTTTCGCTTCCTGCAACGCTGATATTGACAGGACTTCGGAATGATAAACAAAATGCGGTTGCCTCTGGACGTTTGCCTTCGACGGCAGACAATATGCGACAGATAAAAAACTTCACGATTGCTTCAAACGTAATGATTGGAGTAACGAGTGCTCTTGCTTTGAATTATTTTGTGCAAGTGATTTTGTATTTGGTGAAAGCTGATGCCGCATTACCGAAGGTTTTGAAATAAATGCATGTAAATAAACTTAGCTGTTGTTATTTTGCACTCGTGGAAATAAATTTTTGCACTTGTGAAACAGTCGAGCATTTTTGCATTTTACGCTTCGAGCCTAAATCGCACTGACGCACACCGCTTTTAAAAAGCAGTGCGGTAACCGTCCAAGTTGCGGTGTGCGTTGCCTTAACCGCTAAAAGATTTTCCCCACACGGAAAAGTTTATCGTGAACCGCCGTCCGTGGCGAGTTTGAGCAACAAGCGGAGCGGATTACGCCTTTGATAAATGATGGACAACGGTTGTCCTGTGAGTTGCACTTTCGGTTAATTATGACAATGACACATTATTTTATTAAGCCCGATTTACGTGTGGCTATCTTAATTGCCCTTGAATAAAAAGAACTTTTTGATTATCATTTGGAGATTTTTATGAAAAAGTTTTTAGTTTTTTGTTGCTGTGTTTGCATTAGCTCATTGTTTGTTTCATGCTCGGATAAAAAAACTACGAAGACACTGGAGCGTGAAGATTTATTTTCACTTCAATATGGAAATTTCGAAAACGAAATCAACCTTTCGCGTATGGAGCAAAGCTCATACTCGGCGGCGAACTTGTGTTTGAATAACGGTATTTTTTTCCTTTCGAATACTGTCAGCAAGAAAATCCTTAAAACATCGTTTTATGGCGATTTACTTTCGATTTATTATAATCCGCAAACGAACCCAGACCCTGACTTTTATAATGAAGGAAATTCCGCCGCCTCGACGCAAAAGGCGAAAGGCGAAACGGAAAGCTCGGACGGAAAGGCTGCAAGTATTGTCGGTACGCGAACTGCTGTTACCTATCCATTTAATAACTGCACTTTTTTGCAAGCGACAAATCTTGAGTATTTGTATGTTGTGGATACCGTACCGACTGAGCGGATTCAGTTTGACAACGTTGAAAATATTGCATTGATGCAGGTGATTTTGCACTTCGATGAAGCTGGCAATTTTGTAGATTATATCGGGCAGGAAGGATTGGGCGGAACGCCGTTTCCGAATATTGTGTCGCTTTCAACAAATGCACAAAATGATATTATTGCAGTTTGCAAAACGCCCACTTCAACGAAGGTGTTTTGGTTTACAAGCGATGGATTTTTAATTTCAAAAATAAATTTAAACAATGATTCGCTACCCTTTCCGTATGAAGCGAGTGATAATTTTTTTGTAAATATCGATGCAGTTTTTCCGAGTTACGAGACAAAAGATTTATTTATAAAGATGGATTATTACGTTGAAAAATTTGATAACATTACAGGTTCGAATATCGGTGTAAATTACGATAAGAGTTCCATATACAAAGTTTCACTTGCAAAAGGCGAGTTCGAGCACGTACAAGATGTAGAAGCTTATTCAACGCCTGAAACAGAAAAGAACGAAGCGATGCAAAAAGTGTATCGGCTTATGAATGTTTGCAAAAATGATTGGGCGTTTTTAATGACACAATCAGACACGGCTTATATCATTGAGTTACTTAATTTGAAAACTGGCGACACAAAAACTTTTAACCTCGAGCTTGAAAATTTTAACCTTTTGTACAGCACGTTTTCTGTTACGAATGATTGTATGTTAGCGGGGCTTTTTGCAACAGAGGATAAAGCCACAATATCCGTTTGGCATATCGAAAACTTTATCGACTAATGCTGCCTAAATTTTGGTGAAATATGAATGACGATTTATTTGATTTTTCGCAAAAACGCCCTGACCCTAAAACTCAAAAAACTGAGCTTCGATATAATAGGGAAGAACGCTTAAAGCGGGCTCCCGAAAATGTTAAAAAGCTTCACGCAGGTGAGTACACAAAACGAAAGGGCTTTATCAAAATGATTTTTGCAAGTCCCGCTTCATCAATGTTGGCGGTTGCGATTATGCTCATTTTGGGATTTTTGGCTGTTTACAGTAAATACTCTCCGAAAAAAAACTATCAGGATTTTTCGCTTGAGCTTTTAGCCTCGTTTACAAATGCCGATGAGGTACAAAAAAATAAATCGTCGGTGCAGCTTTTCACCTCAGTAACAGTTACACCGAAAACAGAAAACTTATCAGGTGAAACTATAACGGTGCTTTTTTTTGCACTCGGAGACCACGACGTTGTTCTAGCTCATGCAGAAGTTGCTTCCATTTATCTCGGTGAAACACTCACCTTGAGTGTGCCTTTTGAACTGAGTGTAAATCGCAAAAGTGTAAAAAAAATAAAAGCCCAAATACAAATTTCAGAAAAAATTATTGTCCTCGAAAAAAAACTTTAGCACGTTTATTGAGCGACTAAGGAAATTTACGGAGAAAATATGCGAGCAACAAAAGCAATTATTCATTTAGATAATTTAGAGCATAATATTGCACAAGTTAAAAAGCTTTTAAAACCTGAAACAAAAATTTGTTTGCCTGTAAAAGCCGATGCATATGGACACGGTGCAATTCAAGTCGCGATTGCCGCAATTAAAGCTGGTGTCAATGTGCTTGCAGTCGCTTCTGTGCATGAAGGGATTGAGCTGCGTGATGCGGGCATTGTCGCACCGATTCTTTCTCTGAGCTTGCCGACTCTCAGTGAAATTGACGACATTCTCATAAACGACATTCATCCGCTAGTTATGGACGTTGAGTTTATTAAAGCCTTAAATGAGAGAGCTGGAAAATTAAACACAGTCGGAAACGTGCATTTAAAGATTGATACTGGAATGAGCCGAATAGGTTGCGTACCAAGCGAAGCGGCAGAACTTGCACGCCTTATCGCTTCATCGGAACATTTGCAGCTTTGCGGTATTGCGACTCACTTTTCTGCCGCGGACTCAAAACTTGACGAAGATATTGCTTTTACGAAAAGGCAGCTGCGGATTTTTTCTGATGCGGTAAAAAATATTAGAGAAGTTGGTGTGCATTCGGGTCTCGTTCACGCCGCCAACTCTGGTGCAATAATCCAATACCCAGAAAGTTATTTCGACATGGTACGCCCAGGAATTATAGTTTACGGCTATCCGCCGTCAGATGACCTTGCTGGAGCGTTAAACCTCAAGCCCGTGATGAGCTTGATGACACGTGTGGTGCTGATAAAAAAACTTGAAGCTGGTACTCCCGTTTCGTACGGTTGCAGGTGGCGAGCCGACCATGACACATACATAGGCACATTGCCAATAGGTTATGCAGACGGTTTAACCCGCTCTCTTTCACAGGGACTAAAGGTTCGCATTGGAAGCAAGTTTTATCCCATAGTTGGTTCAATCTGCATGGATCAGTGCATGATTGATTTAGGAGAAAATACGACAGTCAAACGCTGGGACGACGTGGAGATTTTCGGAGCAAGTAACGGACAAAAAAATAACAGTGCCGACACATTAGCAAAAATTTGCGGAACTATTCCGTACGAAGTACTTGCCAACATCAACAAACGTGTTCCAAGGGTGTATCTGCCATAGTGTCTTGCATAGGATAAAGTAATTGAAAAATTAAGTTTTTATCGATGGCAACTGCACCAAGGCGATGGCGCAGCTGCTATTTTCGGAAAAATCAACGCGAGAATGCCGACTTGTCCAACGGTTATTTATTCGTCGAGCTCCAAGCCTTCTGGAACGTCCATATTTGTGTAAACGTTTTGAACATCATCGTCTTCTTCGAGGCGGTCAATCATTTTGAGTACTTTCTTTGCTTCTTCTGCGTCGAGGGACACATAGTTATCTGGAACCATCGAAACTTCGGCAGAAATTGATGCAAAACCTTTTCCTTGCAACGCTTCAAGCACATTTTCAAATTCTGTCGGGTCAGTTGTTACCGTGATAATTCCACCTTCAGAAGAAATGTCTTCAGCACCTACTTCCAAAGCACTTTCCATAAGCTCATCTTCCGAAACTGCCTCGCTATCATATTCAATGACGCCCTTTCGGTTAAACATATAGGAAACAGAGCCAGTTGTCCCTAAGTTTCCGCCCGATTTTGTAAAGTGATTTCGTACAGCTGCAGCAGAACGGTTTTTGTTGTCAGTTAAAACTTCAACCAAAACAGCAACTCCGCCCGGGCCATAACCTTCATAGATTAACTCCTCATAAACAGCCCCGCCTAATTCGCCAGTTCCTTTTTTAATTGCTCGCTCGATGTTATCGTTAGGCATATTTGCCGCACGTGCTTTCAAGATTGCGGTTCGCAATCGCGGGTTCGAAGCGGGGTCTCCGCCGTTTTTTGCCGCGATGGAAATTTCTTTCACAAATTTCGTAAAAAGCTGTCCGCGTTTTGCGTCAGCAGCACCCTTTGCATGTTTAATCGTTGCCCATTTACTATGTCCAGACATATAAGCTCCTTCGTAATCAAAACTAGAGGCTCTATTTTACTCGAAACGTAAAACAATGTCAAGAGGCAAAAATTGCTTGAAACAAAAATCAAGCTTCCATCTCATCATTATCATTCACCGAATATGCAACCGACCGGCAACCTTCGGTTGCCATCCTGTACCAACCGTTGACCATCGTACATCCTTGTACGATGGTCAACTCGAGTTTGCTGACGCAAAC
>CALAEM010000002.1 GCA_937890985.1 uncultured Treponema sp.
GCGGCGACATCCCCGCCAAGGATGGCGGTGTACAAAATCACTATCGAGTTTTTCAAGTGAAAAACTCGAAGTTCAAAAATTGGTGTCCGTGCCAATTTTTGAACTTCGCGGTATTCGGTCATTGCTTTATATAAAAGTAGGTCTAAATGCGACGGAATCCGTCGCATTCAGACCCGTGGATAAGCATTCGGTGAATATTTGCGATAAAAAAAGCCTCGAGTGCAAAAATGCTTCGAGGCTTTTGAGGATTGCAGCGATTGTTTATGCGGCGTTCTTTTTCGATAATTTCATACCGAAGTAGAAAATCGCACCGATTACCAAACCGCCGAGACCGAAAATAATTTTTTCGATGCCTGAGTTGTACAAAAGCCAACCGCTGATTGCGACGGCGAGAATTACAACAAGATGCACGAAAGGTATTCGGAAGGAACCTTTCATTCCGCGTCGTCGGAAAACCAAGATGGCAAGACAAGTCGGAATGTATTGTGCGAAACGAGAGACGACGGAAATTGCAGCAAGTTTTTCAAAGGTGCCTGTCAAGCAAATTAACGCGGTCAATGAAGTTGTTAAAATTACAGCAATGTACGGGACGTCTTTGCTGTTGCGCTTAGTTACAAACTTCGGCAAAAATCCGTCATCTGCAAGAGCAACTGCACTTCGCGGTGCGAGGAACGATGAAGCGATATTGATACCACCGATTGAAACGAGTGTACCTGTTGCAACCAATGCTTTTGCGAAAGGTCCCAAAAATTTTGCAGTGGCATCCGCAACTGGTGCAGCACTGTTTGTCAAATCGTTCCCCAAAATTCCGATTGCGACAACCTGAATTAAAATATAAAACACGGAAACGCCGGCGATAACTAAAATAATCGCAAGCGGAATATTCTTTTCGGGGTTGTCCATATCTTCGGCTGCAACCGCAATAGATTCAAAGCCTGTAAATGCGTAAAAGATTAAAAGTGCCGCAGCTCCGAATGAGCCAAAACTGAGAGGTTCAACCGATTGCATCGGCTTAAAATTTTCGCCTTGGATAAAAAAGATACCGACAAGAATAAAGAAAAGAAGCGGCACGAGTTTTCCCAATGTTACAACGTTGTTTATCAACTTTGAAATTCGCACACCTGCGATGTTCATCACCGCCAAGGCAGCCAAAATCGAAATTGCGATAACGCTTCGCAGAACAGGCGATACCGTCCAAGGCAGAATGCTGTCCAAGGCTGTCGGAAAACCAACCGCCATTGCAGCCCAAGCGATAATCATAATTGCCCACTTCATAAAGCCGACTTCAAAGCCGACAAATTCACCGAATGCTTCACGTGCATAAACGTACGGTCCGCCGTTCTTTTTGAAAAGACCGCCAGCTTCTGCAAAGCAAAGTGCAAGCAAAATAACCAGCAGTGCGTCGAACGCGATAACTCCGATACTCGCAACGCCCACCAACTTTGCAGCCTTGCCCGGCAACAAGAATATTCCTGTGCCGACAATAGCATTAACACCCAAAAGGCAAATGCTCAAAAGACCTAACTTATTTTTGTTAGCCATTTTTTCTCCTTCGTCTATATGCTCTAACATAATATCGAAAATGTAGCGATATTTATGTGATGATTAAAATTAATTTCCGCCCTGCTTTAGCAATGCCCGATAAATTCTTTAAATAAATCCAAAGACGGTTTGTGCGATGCTGCAAGCATTTCGGGATGAAACTGCACACCAAGAATGTACATATCGCCACTATATTCTATCGCTTCGGCGATTCCGTCAGGTGCCCACGCAGTAATCGAAAAACCTTTTGCAGTATCTTTTACCGCCATGTGGTGGAAGGAATTTACAGTGTCATTTTTACCGAACAATTTTCGCATCACCGAATTTTCTTGTGTTTCGATTGAGTGAGTCCGCACCGTCGGTTTTGCTTTTTGCACATGTTGAATCTGAATGTCTCGTTTTGCAAGCGACAGGTCTTGATATAAACTTCCCCCAAATGCAACATTCAAAATTTGCATGCCTCGACAAATACCGAATATCGGTTTTTTTATGTTTTGAAAAGTTTTTATCAAAGCGAACTCATACACATCACGCTTCGGCAAAACCTCTCCGAGGCAACTCAAAGGCTCTTCGTTAAAATACACTGGCGAAACGTCATGCCCGCCCATGATAATCATACCGTCCACAGTTTCCGCTTGAAGCTTTATAGCCTCCTCGTCCTGAACAATCGGCAAAACGACTGGAACGCCACCCGCAGCTATCACCGCATTGACATAATCCGCATTCGTGTACATCCGCTCATATCCCAAAAAAAGGCTTTGAGCACTTTCATACAGACAACTGCCTGTAATTCCTATAATTGGTTTTTTCATACCGCCTCCAAAAGAACCTGATTACAACAATTGCTACTTTCAAGCAACGCCGACTTTGACATTGCATCCCAAATGAGCTATAACCTAGGAATTGTCAGCCGCCCAACACCGAAAGTTTGAAACGGCGTTTTATTATTGGACAAATTCAATATTTTGTCAAGAGCTTTGCGAGCAACCGCACGAAAACCAAACGCACTAAAATCCTCTAACTTTTCATTTGCTAATGTCGCCATTCACCGAATACTTATCCACAGGCAACCTTCGGTTGCCATCTTTTGCCAATGCATTTTAGGAATACGCTAAAAGCTCAAGCCCATCTCAACCCGTCTCAAAATTTTTTGGAAGGGATATTATTCACAAGGTACTCGCGGGCGTATTGCTGCGGAGTGCAAAGATGTCCCTTGCCGTCTGCAAGGTGAAAAATCTCAGTCGAGTTGTGCATCGCAGCTTGCAGATTGTGCTCAACGGCGATAATCGTGATGTGATTTTCTTTATTCAAACGACTTATAAGTCCGTAAAGTTTTTCCTGACCAGTGATGTCAACCGCTGTCGAAGGCTCATCTAAAATCAAAAGCTCAGGTTTTCCGAGAATCGCCTGTGCGATAAAAACGCGCTGAAGCTCACCGCCTGAAAGATTGCCCAAAAGCTCGTTCTTTTTTGATGCAACGCCAACCAAGTCCAGAACCTCGTCCGTTGAGAATGAAGTTTTTAAGTGTTGCGATTTTCGTGCAGCAGCAATAAGTTCTGCAACCGTCAGCGGCAACTGAAAAAAGCTCGTCTTTTGTTGCGGCACATAACCGATTCTTTTTGCAGTGCATTGTATCGAGCCGCCTGTCGGTGTTAATAAACCTAAAATTAATTTTACCAATGTGCTTTTGCCGCAACCGTTTTCGCCAAGCACAGAAAGGTAAGAGCCTTCGTCAACGTTGAACGAAATGCCGTCCAGAACAGTTCTGTGCGAACTCGGATAACGGAACACAATATCTTGTACACGTAAAATCATATCGGTAATCGCTTGGTCAATTTGCTACTTTTGCAGCTTTGCGTCGTCGGCTAAAACTTTATCGGCATTTTTTTGAACGTAGGCTTTTAGTTTCGTCGCGACTTCCTTGTCAGCCGCTGCAAAAAGTTTTGCCGCAAACAACGCTGCATTCTTCGGCTCGCAAATTGTTGCACACGCAATCCCTGACGGCATTCGAAGCGACGAAAAAATATCCGCACCGCCGAAGCTTTCGCTTTTAGGCGGACAAGCAATCACAGGCGACAAAACAGCTCCGTCCACAAAACCAGACAAGGCGTTGCTTCTGCCCGCGATGGTGATATACAATTTGGGACGCTCCGAAGCTTCATACTCGGCAAGTAACTTCATCACGTGTGCTGGGGTTTTGTGTGCAGAACCAACTCGCATTACAAAATCAATCCCGAAATTTTTCAATTCATCTGCAATTATATTTGCATGTTCTTGGTCACTCGATGAGCCCATTAAAATAACACAAAGAGGTTTTTGCATAATTAATCCTTTTCTGCGGGACGTGAATTTCAAAAGCTAAACCGCATTTCAAAAATCACGCCACAATCATTTGAGCATTGTACAGCCTTTGACGTAAAATTGCAACAAATGCACGTAAAATCTTTTGCTAGTTCCGACTTGTTTGCTGGATGCTCAAACTAGCTCAGAGAGTGCAGTATACCTTAAGCTCTCTCTGTACTTAGCTCACTGTACACATCGCGGTGGAAAAGGGCTATTTATATTTGTGTTAATCGTATCACAAAAATAAGGCTGCACCCAGCATTTTTGTGCGAGCAAGCTAAAACCGCGATGTGCTTCGTCAAAGCAGCAAGCCTATCGTTTTTAGCATTTTTGAAAAAATCGCAAATCGAGTGCGTTTGAGCATTTCGGGTATGCGTTCTTTGCTTTGAACCATGATGGTCAACTTATGTTGACCCGTGAGTTGCACGTGCGGTTAATGAAAACACAAGTTATTCAAAGGAATCTTTTTCGGCAGCTTGGGAGACATCGACGGGATATTTTCCGGTAAAGCATGCGTTACAGTATTCGCCACGGGCGGTGGCTTCACGCAAGCCTTCGTTGAGTTCGTCAACGGTTAAAAAGTCCAAGCTGTCTGCACCGATGAATGTGCAGATTTCTTGGATGCTGCGATTGTGTGCGATGAGTTTTTGCAAGCCGCCCATGTCAACGCCCATGTAGCAGGGAAATCGCAGCGGCGGGCAGGCAATGCGGACGTGGATTTTTTTTGCACCAGCTGAGCGGAGCATTTCGATTAAGTGCCTGATTGTTGTGCCTCGCACAATGCTGTCGTCAACCACGACGATTTCTTTGCCGCGAACAACTTGAGGTAGCACGTTAAATTTCATCGCAACGCCTTGTTCGCGTAATTTTTGTGTGGGCTGAATGAAGGTGCGTGCGATGTACCTGTTTTTGGATAATCCCTCGTTGTAAGGAATGCCCGAACCTTGCGAAAAACCGATAGCACTTGAGCGAGCGGAATCGGGAACGGCAATCACAACGTCGGCTTTCACGCCGTGGTTTTTTGCCAAGAGTTTTCCGAACTGAACTCTTGCGACGTGGACTGATGCTTCGTTCCAGACGGTATCGGTGCGGGCAAAATATATAAACTCAAAAATACATGACGCAGTATGTGCAACTTTCGGCAGCGTGTCCAAAAGCTTAATACCAGTTTCGTCCATTTTGTAAATTTCACCAGGGCCGACTTCAAAAAAATCTTTGCAGCCTAGTGTGTCCATTACACAAGACTCGCTTGCCGCAATAAACATTTCGTTTTGAATATTGCCAGCACAAAGTGGACGGAAGCCCCAAGGATCTCGTGCGATATAAATCGCATCAAGCGTCAGCACGATAATCGAAAACGCTCCCTGCCATTCTTTCATGCACGAAGCAATTCTTTCCGCCCAAGTGTTTCCCTTTGCGGCTGCCAGCATCATCACCATCACTTCCGTGTCGCTCGTTGATGAAAGACCGACACCACTTTGCAGAAGCTTTTTCCGCAAGCTCATTGCGTTCACGAGATTACCGTTGTGTGCCAGAGCAATCGGGCCATACTGCGTTTCAATGCAAAATGGCTGAATATTTTGCTTTGTTGAAGTGCCAGTTGTCGAGTAACGTGTATGTCCGATTCCAGCGTAACCTTGCAAACGAGCCATATCGGCTTCAGTGAAAGCGGCAGAAACCAATCCAGCATTTTTTTGGGCATGAATATTTTTTCCGTTTGAAACTGCAATCCCTGCCGCTTCTTGTCCACGGTGCTGCAATGCAAAAAGAGCATAAAAAAGCGTTCGCGACGTTTCACTAAAATCTTCGGAAGATTTATTGTACGAATGCAAATTCCAAACAGCGGCAACCCCGCATTCTTCGTGTAAACCCGAGTCAAACATATTCACAACCTCAAAGAGAACGCATTATACCACATTGCCCGACAAATAGCTAGAGGTTCCTCACTTTCGCGTCAACATTCCTTTTCGCTTCCCATCTCACAACATTAACCATAATTCACCAAAAGTGCAGCCGATGTGGTAAATTCAAATCCTTTAAGGATTTGAATTTACCTATCATGTATCAAATACATTTTAGGAATACGCCCCTTGCTTGAAAACCGTTTTTTTGGTACAATGTGTGCTTATGGAAGTAAAACTTGACAATGAAATTTTGGACGATTTACTGTATATTTCGAGGCTGAGCGTTGATGAAAAACAAAAACCTGCCCTCATGGAAGAAATTAAAAAATCGGTGAGCGGGTTGGACGTTTTGAGAAAATATGTTGATGAAAGTGAGCTTCAACGGCACGGAATTTCGGAAGCGGCTTTGCGTGGCAATGAGATAGTGAAGCAGCTTGATACTCAGGATTTGAAAAAAAACTCAAGCGAATTTTTGGACGGCTATTTTCGAGTGCCGAAAGTTTTGGAATAAGGACACACTATGAATGCAATTACCAAAATGAATTTACACGAATTGCTTGTGGCACTTGAAGCCAAGCAACTCACTTCAGTTGAAATTGTACAAGCGTATAAAGCAAACTTTGAAGCCGACTGTCGCGAAAAAATGCCACTCAACGGTTTTATAGAATTTTTTGATGATGCAGTGGAAAAAGCCGCTGAAGCAGATATAGCACGTAGTGCAGGTGTAAAAAAGCCACTTCTCGGTTTACCCATCGCAATCAAAGACAATATTTCCATCAAGGGAAAACTCTGCACGTGCTGCAGCAAAATCCTCGAAGGATATGTCGCCCCGTATCACGCGACAGTAACCGAACGCCTCCTCGAAGCTGGTGCCGTTTTGCTGGGACGAGTAAACATGGACGAGTTCGCAATGGGGTCTTCGACGGAGTTTTCCTGCTACGGGGCTTCACGCAACCCTTACGACAGAACACGCACCCCAGGCGGTAGCTCAGGTGGTTCGTCTGCTGTTGTTGCAGGCGACCAAGCTCCAGCTTCACTGGGAACGGAAACTGGCGGTTCGGTTCGCCTACCCGCAGCTTACTGCGGACTTTTCGGGCTGAAACCGACATACGGACTTTTTAGTCGCTACGGGGTTACCGCATACTCGACGACGGTTGACCAAGTCGGTATTTTCACACGAACCGCAAACGATATGGCTCTTTTAACTGCGGTACTTGCTGGTAAAGATCCTCACGACTTAACGACTGCTGATGTGGACTTTTCGCATTTCACAACATTAAAACCGTACACCAAAGAAGATGTCTCAAAGATGAAATTTCTTCTTTTCAAGGAATTTGTCGAAGCCGATGGAGTTTCTCAACCTGTAAAAGATGCTTTTGAAAAATTGCTCTCACGTATTCGTGCAACTGGTGCAACTGTCGAAACAGTATCGCTCCCGATGCTTCACGTTACTGGAGTGGAATATTCTGTGCTGACCTTCCCAGACGCAGCGAGCAACCTTGCACGTTTTGACGGAATCCGCTATGGATGCCGAATCGACGAAGGCAAGGGCTATGACGACTTATACATAAAAACTCGCAGTGAAAAAATCGGCTCGGAAGCAAAACGCCGCATACTAATTGGAAATTATATTTTGACACAAGAATTCGCCGGCGATATTTATCAAGTCGGGCAAAAGTTCCAGCTGCTTTTTGAGAAAAAAATTGCCGATTTGATGAAAACTTACGATTTCATCCTCTGCCCAAGCAGCCCGACAACGGCTTTTAAACTCGGCGAACGTGTAAACGACACCGTTGCAATGTACCTTTCGGACTTGTTTACCAACTTCGCGAACATCGCGAAAATCCCATCGATGTCTGTACCTGTTGGGATTTCAGCGGAAGATAATTTGCCGCTTGGAATGCAGTTTGCAAGCGGACAGCTATGCGAAGAAAAAATCATCCGCTTGGCGATGGCGTGGGAACAGAATATCATTTAAAGAACGACGGAGATTAAATTATGAACACAAAAATTTTGAGCATCCAACAAAACTTTGGTGCAAAGATTGCAGAGAAAGCTTTTCAGTGCGGTGCGATTAAACTTTCACCAGAAAAGCCTTTTACTTGGGCTTCAGGATATAAAATGCCGATTTACAACGACAACCGCCGACTTCTCGCGTTTCCAGAAATGCGAAAAACAATTTGCGAGGCATTTTCTGCGTTAGCTCAAGCGGTTGGCTTTACCCCAGACTGGATTGCAGGTGTTGCGACGGGTGGCATTCCGCATGGAACAACGCTTGCTGATGCACTAAGCTTGCCGTTTGCATATATCCGCTCAGAGAGCAAAGACCACGGCTTAAAAAACCAAATCGAAGGATTGGGAGCTGAAGCCGACTTCGCACAGAAAAAAGTACTCGTTATCGAAGACTTGATTTCCACAGGCGGAAGTTCCATTAAAGCTATCGAAGCCGTTCGAGCGGCAAACGCGAACGCACCGTATTGCTTTGCAATTTTTTCCTATGGTCTCGACAAGGCGGAAACCGCTTTTGCTGCAATGTCGCCTGCTTGCAAGCCGATTTCAATTTTGAATTATGATATAATGCTTGCTACGGCTCTAGAAAAGGGCTTTATAAAGGAAAGTCAGCAGGCGACACTCCGCGAGTGGCGAAAAGACCCATTCAACTGGTGGAAGGACTAAAAAACTTAGCCGAAATGATGCAGAAAGTTGCGATTTGAGCTTGGCGACGTTTCGGCAAAATTGCTTTGGTGAAAAAAGATTATTCGATAGAAACGATAGAAAGCTGTTTTTTTATGATTTTCAAAAGAGTGATTTCAATCAAGCTGCTCTGGAGAGCTTGACCGCTCTTGCGTATAGAAAAGTCGCATTCGGTGAGAAGCAAAACCACTTGTTGCACATCGTGTTCAGTCCAGAGCTTTAATGCACGCTGATATTGTGTGGCAGCTTTTTTGCTCGTGATGCCAAACTTTCGCAGCACGGCATCATTCAAGTATTCTCCTGACGTTTTCAAGTAATTCTGCACATCATTCACTTTCCGAAAGCAATACGTTAAACCGATGATAAATTGTGCTGCCGAAAAATTTTTTACCAAAAGCAGTTTGTTGAGAATGTCAAAAGTCTTTTCCGCGTTCCCAAAAGTCATGGCGTCAAAAAGCGAAAACACGGTTTCTTCTTTGCTATGCGACAAAAGATTTTCCACATCGGCAGCTTCCAATCGTTTTCCTGGCTCGAAAAACAATGCCACATTGCGGCATTCATTTTTTAAAGCTTCCGTGTTATTTTCAACTAGCTCCAAAATTGTGTCGATTGCTTCATCTGTGATTGACATTTTGTGATTGTTAAAAAACGAGCGTATCCACTCCTGCTTTTTGTTTTCAAACATTTCCCAAAATATCTGCTTTTGATTTGCGGAAAACGCCACTTCAAGTTTTTTATCGACGGCGATTTCGTCGCTTTCCAAAACTAAAAAGCTTAAATTGTCGGCATTTGCGTTTTTAACCCAGTTTTGCAGTTCGGCAATTTCTGTTTTGTCTTTGATGAGTTCGGCATTTCGAAATTCGATAAAAGTTGGAGCGGCAAAAAGCGAAATACTGTTCAAGAGATTTAGCACCTCAAAAGCACTCGTTTCATAAGCATAAAAAGTGTGTGTTTCCGCTTCACCGTATTGCTTTTTTATTTCCTGCTTGATAGTTTCGATTCGCTGTTTTTTTTGTCCGATTTCGGGTCCAGTAAAAAGCCAAGCCGCATTCATAATTTAGTCTTCTTCAAACTTTGTGTCAAAAAGCTGCACAATCGCATCGATTGCAGCCTGTTCGTCAGCACCATCCGCCCTTAGCGTCAACTCACTGTTATAGGTAGCCGCCATAGTCATAACGCCAATCACAGACTTGGCATTATATTCTTTTTCGCCTTTGATGATCGCGATTTTTGCATCAAACTTGTTTGCAGCTTGTGCGATGAGCGTTGAAGGGCGGGCATGCACACCTGCACGATTTTGAACAGTTACTTTTTTTTCAATCATAGGAATCCCTGAGAAATTTCTGGCATTATATCGTATTTCCCGTTTTTTTTCAAGCATTTTGGTTGTTTTCATAAGGAAATTGATTTTTGAGCTTATAGTTTGTATGAAAGTATCTCAAAATACGCTTTGGATTTTGAGACGCTTTCATACAAACTCGCAGTTTACCAGCATACAAGAACGCGGTTTTGAGCAACGAGCGTATTCCTAAAAAGCATTGGTAAATGATGGACGCATTAAAATCCTTGCAAGG
>CALAEM010000003.1 GCA_937890985.1 uncultured Treponema sp.
ATTAAAACCGTGCAGGATGCACGGTTTTAATACAAACTCGAAGTTCAAAAATTGGCACGGACGCCAATTTTTGAACCGCCCTGTGGGTTGCACTTTCGGTTAATGAATTTTTAAGCCGTCTTTGAAAGCGTTGCCGACACGTTCTGTTACTTTGTAATATCCTTGTGTGTAAGGATCGAAAGCAATCGCATTTACCAACGACATATCGAGTTTTCCATTTTGCATAACGCTTTCGTCAGCAGTTACGTTTACAACCTTGCCTACAACACCGCATCCGTATTTATTGTCTTGATACTCGATAAATTCACATTCAAGGCAAAGCGGAAATTCGTTTATAACTGGAGCGTCAACGGTTTCAGCCTTGCTCGCAGTGAGTCCTGCTTTTTCCAACTTGTTCGGAACTTTGTTGCCAGATGCAATTCCGAAGTAGTCGGCTTCAATCACATGCTGTGCGTCAGCGATACTTACTGTGAAAGCTCCTCTTGCTTTGATATTTTTTACTGTCTTGTGAGTTTCCGTCAAATTAAGCACTATAATATCAAGCTCTTGCATCGTTCCCCAAGCAGCGTTCATAACGTTCACGCTTCCGTCGTCATTGTAGGTTGCAACCATTAACACAGGCATTGGAAAAATCCCCGCGGTAATATTTATTTTTTTTCGCATAAAAAGCCTCCGTTTATAAATGCGTTAAAACAATAACACTGTTATCATTATTTATTATATTGCAATTCAAAAGAAAAAACAATCCGCAAGCATTTGTCTTGTGCCATTTGTACCGAGTGATTTTTACAAAATACACCGAAAGCGAAAAAGCGTAACTTGCAAAATGTACGTCCTTAATTTACATCACAAACTTCTGAATTTCGCTGTCCAAACTCTCTACACTTGCATTATTGCGTTTTGCAGTGTTTTGAATTTCCATGAGTGCAGCATTTATAACTGTAATGGCTTGTGCGACTTCGTTCATTGCATTTTTTAAAAGTGCAGTTATTTGTGCAAGGTGTTCCATTTCTGCGTTAATTTGCAAACTACCAATTTTCATTTCGCCTGAATGAGCACTGACTTCACGTGTCAGTTCATTGACATTTGATATAGCATCAAGGACTTGTTTGTTTCCAGTGCGTTGCTCCGACATTGCCATAACGACATACTCTTCATGACCACGAATGGCATTTGCAAGGTTAAAAATTTTATTGAATGTTACTTCGGAAGTTTGAACTGCATCAGTAATATTTTTTATTTGTTCTTTTAGACTTTTTAACACGCCTGAAATTGACTTGCCTTGCTTTGCAGATTCTTCGGCTAACTTGCGTATCTCTGTTGCAACAACAGCAAAGCCTCGTCCTGATTCACCTGCATGTGCTGCCTCAATCGCAGCATTCATTGCAAGTAAATTTGTTTGAGCTGCAATGCCTTCTATCATTGCACTAGCTTCAATCAATCCTTGAGAACTTTCATTTATCGTTACCATCAGCTTCGATACTTCCAATGTTGAAACCTTTGCAAACTCAGATGACTCTTGAAGTAAGCGTATTTTATCCATATTTTCTTGCAAGACTTTTGTTATAGTTTCCACGTTTGAAACAAGCTCGTTAATAGCACTTGCGGCAATTTCAATAGTCGAGCTTTGCTTATCAACTCCAGCATTTAATTTTTCAATGGTACCGCCAATATGACTGATTGTTGTAACAGCCTCTTCGACACTTGCCGCTTGAGTTAAGGCTTGCTGCTTTACATTTTCTGCCGTGAGTGAAATTTCATTCGCCGATGCAGCTCCTGAGTCAATCTTACCTGAAAGAGTTTCCGTAGAACTTTTCAGATTTTTGGCATTTTGTTTTACGAAAGTCATCGTATCTTTTATTTTACGAATCGTTTTATTAAAATAATGTGCGAGAGCAGTAAATTCATCATTACCAAGTTCCGACAAACTAATTGTTAAATCGGCATTTTTTTCCGAAATAGCTTTTAACGCTTTTGTCGTCTGATAAAGCGGTTTTGTAATTTTTGATAAAACTAGCGTAGCAAAAACCAATGCAAATATTATTGCTAAACTCATAAAAATTAAAAATCTTCTGTTAATTGTTGAAAATGTTTTTACTGCTGTGTTATAATCTTTTTCAAGTACAATCAGCCAGCCAGTTTCAGGTACTTTCAGTGAAAGCAAAAAAGTCTTTTTACCGTGTAAATCTATTATTTGTGAAAACTTTTCGTTATCGAGTAATGGCTTTTTTAAGCTATCGTAGTAGTTTTTATTTATTTCAAAAAAGCTATCTTTATACCCGTATTCTGGATGTCCGATAAAATGTCCATCGTTTGTTAAAACATAAATTTTATTTGTATCGTTTTTCATAACCTGCGATACCATTTGCGAAATTGGTTCAAGTGAAAGATTGGTTGCAACGACAGCTGCGACGTTGTTATTTTTAACTATCGGAAATGATGCACTAATCATTAAGTGTCCAGTGTTCACATCAAGGTAAATATCTGTGGTATGAAAGCCTCGTTTTGTTTCAGCACCTTTGTACCAATCTCTTTTGCGCGGATCATAATCAGGTGTTTGCACCCACGAAGAATCAAGATGCTTTCCGTTTGCAAATCCAACATAACACGTATCTAAAAGTGGATGATTTTTGTTCAAAGTTTTAAGCATCGAAACCAGTTCGTCATCAGTTGTTTTAGGCATTGACGAAAATGAATAAGCAAGTCCTTCCAAAAGGGAATGACGCATTTCGATATAGTTCGACACAAAACTTTCGACTGAGTCAACTTTTAATTCGAGCTCGTTTTGCACGGTTTTAACAAAAACATTCATATATGAATAATGTGAAAAAATAATAAATGCAAAAAATACTAACGAAATCGGTAAAATCGTAAACACAAAGATTTTTAAAAAAAGCTTTTGTTTAAATCTAGCATCCATAAATGTCCCCCTAAAATATTTGTAACATAGTAACGTTGTCAGTATGTTCATTCAATGTAATGTTATCATCATTTAACAAAAAATGCAATACACGCATAAAACTAATAATGCGATGTTCAGGTTTTAGCTTCTTAAACGTATGGCTTACACCTCAAAAAAAATAGACATAATTTACGCGAAAAACTGTCAACTTTATTTTAAAATAAACTATAGTATTGCGTTATATTGTGATAAAATTATACAATTACGAAGAGGTTACATATGAAAATTATTTTTACGACGATTCCCATGAAGGAGCAAATTGAAAAACTAAAGTATCCAGTTGAAGGAAATATAGATTTGGAATATGAATCTCCTGTGATATTTCCAGTAAATGCAGTTCTTGCTAAAAAATTGCAAAAAGGCGAAAAGGTCAAAGTTGTTCAACTGATGAATGATTCAGCTTCAAGTAAAAAAAATGCTGAAGTTTTTAGGACTGAACTTAGACACTTAAACGAAAAAATAAATGCAAATATTTCTTTTTTTGAGGTATGTGAAGCTTTTGAAGAAAACAAGAAAACACATGAAATACGGTTTAGAAAACTTTTAGATTATCTTGAGAATGATGCAGACATAATTGTTGATATGACATTTGGTCAAAAGACTTTAGCTATCGTTCTTTTTTGTGTTTTAAATTTCGCAGAAAAATTTTTTAATGCTGAAATAAAACATATCATTTATGGAAAGGTCGAATTTGAAAACGGCAAAATTAAAAATAACAGTCAGTGCATTTTTGATTTGACTCCTCTTTACTATTTAAATACCTTGATATCTGCTATGGAAGCACCTGATGGAAAATGTGCAATCAATGTAATTGATAAATTTTTTGCTTTGTAGGATTTTGTTTAATGAGAGTAAGCAAAAAGACAAAAGAAAATTTCGAAGCAGAAATTAAATACTTAGCAGATGAGTTTTTCTCAATTCCAAAAGAAGATAACTCGCTTATTTCAAAACGCAATACTTTAAAAGAAAAACTTTGGATTGCGTTGTGGATGTATTATAAAGATGTTCAATACACGGGATATGAATATGATGGTGAAATACTAGCTGAAAAGTACAGTGATGTTATAAATAGCACAATAGCAAAGGCTATTGAAGCATATAAGGTTGAAAAAGAAACGCCATTTTTGCATTATGTTAATGCTGCCGTTAAAAACGAAATTTCACGAGAGAGACAAAAAGACTATTTGCACGGATTAAAGGTACCGCAAAAAATCTTCAGGCAATGGAAGCTGCTTGTGCATCTTGCACATGTACGTGGAATTGATGATAGCGATCTAAATAAAATGCGAGAGCTTGGTGTAACACTTGGAATTCCGAAAAATGTTTTGGAGCAAGTTTTGGAATTCGGTAAAGTGAAAATTTGTTCCGATATAATCACCATTGACGGTAAGGAAGGAAGTGTATTTGATCAGCTGAAGTCGGATATCGGAAACCCCGAAAAAGAGTTTGAAAAACAGGAAGATAAAAATCAAGAGACTAAAACTGCTTTTCATCAATTCAGGATTATTGATGAAATTTTTAAGAAAAAGCAGAAACGGGTAAAAAAGTATTTATCGGCATTATTGACATTGAAGTTTTATCCTGATCTTATAATTTTGACTAAAATGAACGGCAGTAAGCAGGAATTTGCTTTTATAGATTTTGAACTATATGCCGACTTGGAAGAAATTGAAGTCAAAGGCGGCTCCAACCCTTCCCAACAGGATATAGCCTCGCGTTTCGGAAGAGATAAAACCGATGCCAGTAGAACTTTAAATGAATTTTTGAAAGAATTAAAGAAGTTTAAATAGTTGAAAAAGTGTCAACTTTGTGATATACTCAACATATAAACTGTTATGAAAATTTGCCGAAGCTATAAAATTTTATTATATTAATTAAATGCGAAATTGAGGAGGGCGTATGGAAAGTAATAATATAATTAATAAGCATAAAACTTTTAATATACTTTCCATAGATGGAGGAGGAATTTTAGGTTTATATTCTGCTGAAATATTAGCGCTCATTGAAAAAGAACTATTTAAAAATGATAAGACATTTTCTAATAAATTTAATTTGATAGCAGGCACTTCAACTGGCGGTATTATCGCATTAGCACTTGCATTAGATTGCTCCCCAGCTCAAGTATCTGAATTTTATAAAATGCATGGAGAAAAAATATTTCATAAATCTTATTTTAACTATTTTTTTAAAAATTGGATACTCACCAATAGATACTCTTCTCTTCCATTACAAAATGCTCTTGCCGAATTTTTTGGTGATAAAACAGTTAAGGATTGTAAAACAAATATTTGCATTCCTGCAATTGATGTATCTAACTGTCAGCCTATTATTTTTAAAACAAATCATAACGGAAATTTGACACGGGACATTGATGTAAAATTAACAGATATTGCTCTTGCAACATCTGCAGCACCTACCTATTTTCCATTGCATAGGTTCGGGTATTATCGCGGCTTAGCTGATGGAGGATTATGGCAAAATAATCCTGCACTATTTGCGGTAATAGAGGCATGTACCTATTTTGTAGGCAAGGAAAGAGAATATGATAGTATAAATATACTATCAATTGGAAATCCGTTATCTGCGATAAAAGAAACCGTTTCTGTAGAAACAAGAAAATCAGGTTTAATAAAATGGGCATCAAAAATGGTTACCATGCCGATGAAAATATCTTCTTTTGGCGTACATAATATTATAAATTTTCTTTCTAAAAATGAAGCTCTTTCCATCAATAAATATTTACGCATTGAAAGTGGAAATTTACCGGATAAACCGGAATGTAAAAAGCTATCTTTAGATTCTGCTAATCAGAAAGCATATAGATTGTTATCGGAATTAAGTTTTAATGATTTTAACAAAAATAAAATGGATATAATTAATTTTTTTAAGGAGTAGTGTATGGCAAATTTGCATCAGGCATTTATTGATTTTGATAAAACCGTTAAGCTCAGCGAAGCTAAAAAAGCCGATATTCGGCGAAGGCGGGCTGCTGTCCGTGATAAAATACGGACATTTTTTAAAGATGAATTGAAATACAACCAACCTAAATTTCAATCACAAGGTTCCTTTACCATAAATACTGCCTTAAATCCAATCAATGGAAATGAGGTTGATATCGATGACGGAATTTACTTGCAACACGTTTCGCAAAATGAAAATGAATGGCCTTCTCCTAAAGAAGCGCATAAGTTCATTGTTGATGCTCTCGATGATCATACAAAAGATGGTTGTGAAGATAAAAACTCTTGCGTAAGGCTTATCTATGCGCATGATTTTCACATAGACTTTCCTATTTATATTATGAAAAATGGACACGCAAGGTTGGCTAATACAAAAACCAATAGATGGATTGAGAGTGATTCAAAAGATTTTAAAGATTGGTTTTATAACAATAGAAAAAATGAGCAAACAAACCGTATTATACGTTACTTAAAAGCATGGCGAGATTTTTCTAAAACAGATTTTACCAGTATAGAATTAACAATATTAGTTGTAAATAATTTTTACGGTAATGATCGTGATGATGTGGCATTGTATCAAACATTGGAAAAATGTGTGACATTTCTTAATACAAACCGAGGAATAAAGAAACCTGTTTCCCCATACGAAGATTTGTGGGAGAATTATTCTGAATCAAAGAAAAATACTTTAATACAAAAACTTTCTGATCTTATGAATGATATAGCAACAGCAATCAATAACCAATCCGATAATCGAGCATCAATTATCGTGCGGGAACCGTTTGGAGATAGATTCCCTAAGCTGAATGACAAAACTACCACTCCTATTAAAGAATTTAGTATAGGCGCAAAACCGTGGCAATTATAGACGAAAGTATTGATTTTATACATCAGACATTTCCTGAAGTTGCCATACGGCAAGAAGCCTCATCTGTAATTTTTGAAGGACGTTTTATTTTACGAGGTAGATATAAGGACTTTATTATGGAAGCCGCTCCGCGATTAAAGCTAGTGATGGATAATAATTATCCGCATATATTACCGAAAGTTTTTGATACTGATGACATCATTGTGTATGATCACAAATTTCAAGATAAATCGCTCTGTCTTGCAACTCCAATTGATATTAAGTTAAGATTACTATCTTCAAAAAATATTTCTGATTACATTGAGGGCTTTTTAATCCCCTATTTTATTTCTTATAAATATTGGGAACAATCCGGTCAAAAAATTGATATTTATGGAGACCGTAGTCACGGTGAAAAAGGCATTATTGAATCTCTCGCTGATTTTTTTAATATTGAGGGTAATGATGAAATTAGAATACGTCTATTGTTTTCATGGGCTGCTAAGATAAACAAATTTAAAAAATTGGTTCCAAAAGAAAATCAAGATAATTTTATAAAGAAACACAGTAATCAAATCTCAAAATTACGGAAACTAGGAATTTTTGAATTGAGGAAATATTTTAAACACATAGAAATGTCAACTGTGTGATGAAATGCACTATTATTATACATATAACATAAGAAAAGGAGTTTAGTATGAGTTATACAAAAGAAGAAGTGATTGAAAAGATCAACAAATCATTTTCTGAGTTAAAAGACAAAACATCTGGAAGTGATATTTTGATAAACCGTCTTATTGAAAATGCCGGATTAAAAAGCGAAGAAAAATTTGAAATACTGGAATTATTTGGCGTAAATAAATATGCAGAATTATTTGAGCAGCTTTCTCAATTTGAAGTATATACTCCTAGCGGAAAAACAGACAAAGCTGTTAGAGAAAGACAATCCGGCAAAAAGATACCTAATACTATAGATGTGAAACATCAAATGACAAAGACAACAAAAATACATGAAAGAATAAAATCGCTTATAAGCGGTTTAAATGAAGGATTGTACGAAAAAGAAGATGCCGTAAGGCTTGGATTGCTTACAGCGATTGCAGGAGAAAGTATCTTCTTTTTAGGCGCTCCTGGTTGTGCAAAAAGTATGATAGCACGCCGTATTGCAAAGGCTTTTAAATCGGATGGTGATAAGCCTGTAAAATATTTTGAAACGCTGTTGAACCAATTTTCAACACCGGAAGATGTGTTCGGAAATATTTCGCTCAAAGCTCTGAACGGTGAAATTGAAGATGAAAACGGAAATAAAAAAGAGGAATATCGCCGCCTAACAGAAAATATGCTGCCAGAAGCGGATATCGCTTTTCTTGATGAAATTTGGAAAGCAGGTCCTGCAATCTTGAATACTCTTTTGACCATTGTAAATGAGCGGAAATTTCACAACGGCAGCAAAGTCATGGATGTACCCTTAAAAGCCCTGTTCGCAGCTTCTAATGAACTACCGGCAAAAAATCGCAGTCTTGAAGCCTTGTATGACCGTTTTGTCCTCAGGCTTTGTGTCGGTTTTATTGCCGATGAAGATAGTTTTTTTGATATGGTAAATGAATCTTCTTCATTGAATTTTGAGCTGTCCGAAGAAATAAAAAAATTGCAGATTTCCAATGAGGAATTAAATGATTGGAAAAATCAGATTGATTCCGTTTATCTTTCGGAAGCTGCAAGAGCCGTTATTTCCGCAATCCGCAAGGAATTGACAGTACAAAATGAAGCACTGAGCGAAGAAGATAAAAATAACGGAGAACTCTTTGAAGTCGGAGACCGCCGCTGGAAAAAAATCGTACGAATTCTCAAAACCTCCGCATTTTTGAATGAGCGTACGGAAGTGGATTTAATGGACTGCCAACTCATTGAATATTGCATCTGGGGTACCGAACGACAGCAGGAAAAAGCCCGTGAAATTGTCGAAAAATGCATTAAACAAAACGGTCTTGACTGCGACACCGCAATAGAAGAAATCAATGAACAGATTGATACGTTTAAAACACTAGTTGATGAAACATGGTTTGAAGAAGTTAAAGAACCGGCAACCGATAAAATTGTTATCGTTGATGGACAAGAATGCTATGAATGTATCCGCAACGGAACGAAAGAAACATGGTATGTTACCATACAAAAAGGAATACATGGTTATTATGATTATGAGCGTGATGTCTATGATTCAAATAAAAACTATTATACTCATTCAAACTTTCAAAAAAATGGAGATACAATTTCCTGTTGGGGTAATTTTACAGTTAAAAAAAATCCTGCACAAACACATTCGGAACAAAAAGAATACTCCAACATCGCACAAGAAACATTACAGAGAAATTTTGATGCATCTTATTATGCACCGATAGTAGATAATATCCAATCCGAAATTGAAGCTTTAAAAAACAAAAAAGAACAGGATGCCGAACCGTTTAAAGCCAATCTTTTTGCAAATCAGGAGTATAATACAATTCTTACCTCAAAACTTGACGAAGCAATTCGTGCCTTGGAAGATGCAAAAATTAATCTTGATAAACAGCATGAACGCTATTTTAATTCCGAACTTAAAGCCGAATACTCAGTAGGGGATATTATTCTTAAAAACGGTATTGTCTTATCATCAGAAGAAATGCAAAACATAACCGAGGAGCAAAAAAATGATGTTATTGCAGTTGTATGTATTACCGGTGAACAAGTATTTGCAATGGGAATAACTGAAAAGAAAATGCTTTGGAATTCAATCAATGATTTTGCCTCTAATTATGGGGAAAATCTGCCTAAAGAATATTCCATAGGTTGGATTGTGCCTGATAAAGAGACCCTTTATTCAATTTGGGAAAACAGAGCCGTCATTAACAAATCCTTAGAAACAATCGGAATAAAGAATGCTGTTCTTGGTGCTTATGAATACTGGTCGGCATCCGAAAACGGAGAAGCGGCGGCCTTCTATCAACTTTTTGATGAGAACGGTTTGCAAGACCATACAACCAAAGATCATGTATACGCAGTCCGCACTATCCGTGAATGGAGCAAAATATAGTGGGTGATATGAATACATCCCGTGAAGCCCTTACCGCATTGCAGCAAAAGTATTCCGACGGCATGCCCGATATCTACCGGCTTTCCGATGAACAGAAAGCATGGCTTGAGCTGAAAATACAGACGCT
>CALAEM010000004.1 GCA_937890985.1 uncultured Treponema sp.
TGACATTTGTTTTGTCACGAAAGTTGCTTAGGTGGTCGCTGCTCGCGCAGCTCCCTTTTTATGCAACTTTCGTGCCAACTTTGCCTTACGCTTCGCGTCGGCAAAGCCACAAACGCAGGTTAAGCGAATGTTAGGCTGATGCCACTATCGTGGCACTTAAAAAAGAATAAGGTCGGATGGGAAAAATCCGTAGACATGATTATTCTTTTGGAAGGAGGTAAAGAAGTAAAAATCAAGCCTATAGATTTTCGATTAAAATTAGTATTTATAGGAGATTTAATTATGGCTATTAGCGACGTTCAGGATAGTGGCAGTTGGTACTATATTCTTGATTCAAATGGTAAAAAATCAGCGACATTATCAAAAAGTTCAGTAGGAACTTTTCTTGGTATAGGTATTGATTTCATTGTAACACAAAACGGTAGTTGGTATTATACGTATGATGAAAAAGGTAAAAAAATTGCAACAATATCTGTGAGTTCAGCAGGAACTTTTAAGAATGCTGCTGGAACCTCTATTAACTTTGTTAATGGAGGTTGGATTTATACTTATGATAAAAACGGTAAAAAAATAGGAACGAGACCAAATCGTTAGTTTTAGGATTCTTGATGGCAGATATTTTATTTTTATAAAATATCTGCTTTGAGTTAAAATTTTTAGGAGGTAACAAATGCAATATTGGTTACATCGAATTGCATATTTACAAAATATTTCTCACCCTTTATTAGATAAAGACTATCTTTCAATTGGATTTTCAGATTTTTGCACAGATGAATTCTTTGAAATGGTAGCAGAGAATCAAAATTGGAATTATCTCGAAAATGATTTCAATGAATGCTGGGGATATTTGCCAAGAAACAGATATAATTTGTGGCGTTTTCTTACTGAAATGAACAAAGGAGATTGGGTTATTGTCCCTAGTTGGGGGACTTTTTCGATCTACGAGCTTTGCGATGATTTGCCAATCATGGCGACAGATGATGAAATTGCCCCCCCAAAAGAAGATTGGAATGGGAAAGCAATAATTCGTGATACAAAAACTGGATTTCTAAAGTTAAAGGGTGATAAAAATTACTTAGATATTGGATTTTTAAGAAAAGTGAAGCTGATCTGCAAAGATATTTCTAGAACAGATTATGCAGATGCCGCCTTAACATCTCGCATGAAAATACGAAATACAAATGCTAATATTTCTGACTTATAAGAAAATATACAAAAAGCCCTATCTGCATATAAAAACAACCGACCAATTAATCTTAAAGCTGATATTTTAGAAAATACTGTTGATGTTTTACATAAAATAATTTTAGATAAACTGAATCCCGATAAATTTGAAAAACTCGTAAAATGGTATTTTTTAAAAATAGGTGCCTCTGAATCATATATACCGCCAAAGAAGTACGAAGATAAAACTGGTGATGTTGATGTTGTAGCTATATTTGAAAATATAAAAACAATTATTAATGTTCAAGTAAAGTTTTATCAAGGCGAAACTTCTGATTGGGCTATAACTCGAATAAAAGATTTCTTTGAATCGAAGGAAAATCTGTCAGATGGATATAATAGGCAATACTGGGTAATATCATCTTCGGATAGTTTTTCTGAAAAAAGTTATAAGCTGGCAAAAGAAAACAGTATTCTACTTATAGATGGGAAACAGTTTGTAGAAATGCTTTTAAATGCCGGAATTGAAACATTGGACTCGTTCGAAAACTGATAAAGCCTAACACCCGCTTCAACCTGACATTGCCTTGACGGCAATGCAGGTTAAGCGGTAGTTAGGTTGATGCCGCGTTGCGGCACTTATTGTTAATAAGGTAAATCTTTCGGCATATTTTCGACTAAAGAAAATAAAATCATAGGAGGATTTTATGGGAAAAGCAGATAAGTTTTCAAAAGATTTCCAAGCTGTCGTTGACAAAATCGGCATCAGAAATATTACAAAAGAAACAAGATCAGAACTTTCTGATTTACAAAAAGAATTTCAGAGCTATGTTGATACTCATGATGGAAACTTCTCGGAAGTTTCACAAACTATTCAAAGCGTTTCCGACCGTATAGACGGAAACAATTTAACAAAATCTATTCGGGCAGATTTGCAAATAGCCCAAAGAACACTTCAAAGTGAAATTGATAAAAGCAGGTAAAAAAAATGTTCGACAGCGAAACCTGCTTTAGCAAAAACACGGGAAAACCTTTGAAGTCTTATGAATTCGAATCTGAGGCTGATGAGGCTATTTCATATGTAAAAGCGACCTATGGAAATGAGCAAGTAAAATATTTGTGTCAAAGATGTAGATATTGGCATTTGTCGCCGAAAGATCGTCAGACACCGAATCATAAAAGTTGCTGCCTTGATTCAAACGGTCGTCCAAAGCAAGCATATCCTACACGAGAATCGGCGCTCCGTAGGGCTGAGATAATATATGAAGAGAAAGATACTCGTCTTTATGTATATCAGTGCGATGATTGTGGAGAATGGCATTTGACTCACAATCCTGATAGTTTTTGAGAAAAGAACACACAAAAAGCGAAAGTCAAGCTTTCGCTTTTTGTGTTATGGAGATTCAAGCTCTTTTTTAATTAATTCAATTGGACCGCATGTCACGACAGCAATAACGGCTTTCGTAAAGGCAACAATTCGTGAAAACGAAATTCCATTTGAATTAAAAGCAGCAGACGATTCCTATATTTATTCTGAAGAAAATATGAAATATCTCCGTGAAAGTATAGCCAAAATAGAAAATGGGAATGGCAAGGTTCATGAATTGATTGAGGATTTCTGATGATAAAAGTTTGGGCTGATATTGCATGGGATGATTACTGTAAATTCTTTGAACTTCACCAGCAAAAACTCATAAAAATGCTTTATGAACTGATAAAAGATATTGAAAGAAATGGTGCAGACAAAGGTCATGGACAGCCAGAACCGCTGAAATATGAACTTTTAGGATATTATAGCCGTCGAATTGATTCTGCGAACAGGCTTGTATATAAAGTTGACGGCGATAAATTGAATATTGTCCAATGTGGAACTCATTATCATCAAGAAAAATAACCTAACACTGTTTTCAAATCCGACAACGCAAGGCGTTGCTTGCGTTGCGGTTTAAAACGATGTTATACGCACAGCCCTATGGGCTGGTTACTTTTAAGAGAAATAATGACGACAGTATATTTTGCAAAGCGTTGCAAGTCTGATAGGAAAGTAATTGATGAGCGAAATAGACCTTTGACAGATGAAGGAGTTTCTGCTTCATATAAAGTAATGGAAATTTTAAAAGATAAAAAAAAATAGATGTATTTATTTCTAGGCTATATAAAAGAAGTTTTGATTCAGTAAAAATATTTTTCCAGCAAACTAAATTTGCTTAAAAAATGGAATCGAATTTTACGCTTTGGAGAATATGTTGTAGTTTAATCTTTCTAAAAACATACCTGCTTGACACCATATACAACACCACTTATAATGAGATTATGGCTCAATGGGAAAAACTTCTGGCTAAAATACTATCTCTTGATAAAGATATGCGTTTTACAGAACTCAAAAAAGTGCTACAAAGTTACGGCTATAGAATGACACAGCCAAATCGGGGAAGTAGTCATTATACTTTTCGAAAAGATGGTTGTAATCCGATTACGATTCCAAAACATGAACCGATAAAAATTATTTATGTAAGAATGGTAAAAGAGGTTGTAGAATCAGAAGAGGCGCACAAGAGAAAGGAGGACTGATATGAAAACAATTGATGAATATATGAAAATACCATATAAACTGGAAATTATTCCGGATTCAGAAGAATCAGGTTTTGTAGCCTCATATCCAGATCTTCCGGGTTGTATAACTTGCGGTTCAACAATTTCTGATGCAGTTAATAATGCAGAAGATGCAAAAAAAGAGTGGCTCTTGGCTGCCATTGAAGAAAATATTGAAATTGCAGAACCAAAAAGTGCCGATTATTATTCCGGTCAATTCAAGCTACGTATTCCAAAATCTTTGCACAAGACTCTTGCCGAAGATTCTAAAAAGGAAGGCGTAAGCATGAACCAATATTGCGTATATCTTCTTGCAAAGAATTCAGAAAAAGAACGTGGTGTATTAACGCAAAAACAAGCTACATTCGTATAACACTGTTTTCAAAACCGACAACGCAGACGAGCTGCGTTGCGGTTTAAAACAATGTTAGATGGATGCCTTACGGCACTAAATAAATATATCAATTATGTAAAAAGGAGGCATGATAAAAAAGTAAACGAACAAGCGGTATTGTGATACGCTGAAGAGATTCGGCGGAACCCAGGCATTAGTTCGTCATTTTTAGTAAGGACATGGATTCTTGTAAAGGAGAATGAAGAGCTTCTGCCGCATCATACGATAGTCCCCTGAGACTGAATGGGAACCTCGCAACGAAGTTTCCAGCGGAATGGAACACATTACCGATTAGACTTTCCGCAAAAGAATCAAAACGGAGGTCATCATGACATTTTTTATTGGCGTTGATTTGCACAAGACACAGTTTACTGT
>CALAEM010000005.1 GCA_937890985.1 uncultured Treponema sp.
AAACTCGAAAGTCAATTTACAATAATTAAGTATGCAGATATTGTAAATTGACTGGCATCCGTGTCAATTTTTTACTCCGCAAACGGTGTCAAAACTTTTAGCACGGCTTGTAATGGAAGGCAAGACAAGCATTAACAAAGTATATGACCCAACCTGCGGAAGCGGTTCATTGCTTTTGCAAATGAAAAGACAGTTTGAAGGGCATATCATAGACGAAGGTTTTTTTGGGCAGGAAATAAATATGATTAATTTTAACCTTTCCCATATGAATATGTTTTTACATAATATTAACTACAACAATTTTTCTATTAAGCGTGGCGATACTCTTTTGAATCCACTCCACAAAAATGAAAAACCTTTTGATGCAATCGTTTCAAATCCGCCATACTCAATCAAATGGATTGGAGACGATGACCCGACTCTCATAAATGATGAACGGTATGCACCAGCGGGAAAACTTGCACCGAAATCTTACGCAGACTATGCTTTTATTATGCACTCCTTGAGTTATCTTTCGAGTCAAGGACGAGCAGCCATTGTATGCTTTCCGGGAATTTTTTATCGCAAGGGAGCTGAAAGAATAATCCGAAAATATCTGGTGGATAATAACTTCATAGATTGTGTAATTCAGCTTCCTGAAAATTTATTTTTTGGAACATCAATTGCAACTTGTGTATTGGTGATGGCAAAGAATAAAACCGAAAACAAAATTTTATTTATTGATGCAAGTAAGGAATTTAAAAAAGAGACGAACAACAATATTTTAGAAGAAAAAAATATCGATACGATAGTTGAAGAATTTCGAAAAAGAAGCAGCAAAGAATATTTTTCGCGATACGTTGGCAGCAACGAAATAGAAGCGAATGAATATAATCTTTCCGTTTCAACCTATGTGGAAAAAGAAGACACGAGAGAAGTGATTGATATAAAAGTTTTGAATAAAGAGATTGAAGAAACTGTCAAAAGAATAGATGAGCTTAGAGCGTCCATAAACGAAATCGTGAGGGAACTTAAAGATGAATAAAGAAATAATTATTTATACTACTGACGATGGAAAAGCAAAAATAAACCTCCAAAAAGAACATGGAACAGTATGGCTAAGTCAAACGGAGATTGCCGAACTGTTTCAAACTACAAAGCAAAATATAAGCAAACATATCAAGGCTATTTTTGATGACGGCGAACTGAATCCGCAAGTGGTTGTAAACTATAAGTTGATAACCACTCATCATGGTGCAATGCCTGATAAAGTACAAAGTAAAAAAACGGAATTTTATTCACTCGACATGATTTTGGCGATAGGCTATCGCGTACGTTCGACTCGCGGTGTTCAACTCAGAAATTACGCAACTACGATTTTGAAAGAATACATAATAAAAGGCTTTGCGATAGACGATGACAAACTCAAAAACCTTGGCGGCGGCAATTACTTTAAAGAGCTTTTAGACAGAATCAGGGATATCCGTTCAAACGAAAAGGTTTTTTACCGGCAGGTTTTGGATTTATTTGCCACCAGCATCGACTACAACGCGAATACCGAAGAAGCAAAATTATTTTTTGCAACCGTACAAAACAAATTACATTACGCAGTTCACGGACAAACAGCCGCCGAATTGATTTATGACAGAGTAGATAGTGAAAAAGAATTTATGGGGCTCACTACTTTTACCGGAGATTTTCCGACAAAAAAGTTAAAAAACAAATAGATGCCGATCGGTCGGGAATACAAAAAAAATGAGTAAATATAGATGAAATGCTGAAAAATGAAAAAGTGGAATGGAAAAGACTGGGGGAAGTGTGTATAAGGCAAAAAGGTACCAAGATTACTGCTGAACTAATGAAAAAACTTAATAAACCTGGAGCATTAGTTAAAATATTTGCCGGAGGGAATACCGTTGCAGAAGTTGATATTAAAGATACAGGTAAAGAAAATGTTATATATAGACCAAGTATCATAGTTAAATCTCGTGGAAATATAGACTTTGAATTTTATGATGGGCCATTTAGTCATAAAAATGAAATGTGGTCATATGCGACTCTGGATAAGAAACTATTAAATATTAAATATTTATATTATTTCTATCAAGTAATTAATTGGAACCCATCGACAGGAGGAACAATAAATAGATTATATAATTATAATTTGAAAAATGTTAAAGTAGTTTTACCTCCGTTAGAACTCCAAAACAAAGTGGTTGAAATTCTTGATAAATTTCAGTCGTTAATCGCGGATACAAAAGGATTGCTGCCGAAAGAAATTGAAGAAAGAAAAAAACAATATGAATATTATCGGGAAAAGCTCTTGACATTTGATATAAAGCTGGATAATCAATCAATCAATCAGCTATAATTACTTTGTTTTATTAAAAGAGGCGGCGGAAATTGTTGGAGTGAAGCTGTATAATACTGAGTGAGAAAAATTGGAAAATTTGTTGGATTATGAACAACCGTCAAAGTATATAGTTAAAACAACTAATTACAACAATAAATTTAATGTTCCTGTTTTAACAGCTGGACAAACTTTTGTATTAGGCTTTACTGACGAGGAAGAGAATATTTACAAAGCTAGTAAGCAAAATCCAGTTATAATATTTGATGATTTTACCTCTGGAAATCATTGGGTTGATTTTGATTTTAAGGTTAAATCATCAGCTATGAAGATGTTGAAACCTAATAAAGGCGTTAATTTAAGGTATTGTTATTATTATATGCAAACTATAAATATTGATAGTACTGAACATAAGAGGCTTTGGATCTCAAAATATTCAAAAATAAAAATCTCCCTCCCCTCTCTCCCTGTTCAAGGATACGTTGTTTCAATACTTGATAAATTTGATACATTGGTACATAATATTTCGTAAGGCTTGCCAAAAGAAATTGAAGAACGCAAAAAACAATATGAATATTATCGGGAAAAATTATTGAGTTTCAAAAGATAAAGTTTTAGGAGTGAATTAAATGTCTAAAGATAATATAAAATACGGTACCTCAACAATAGCCGAAATGACCAATGGTATTATCCTTGCACATTTTGAAAAAACAGGTTGTGAAAATGATGCGTCATACCAAAGTGAGGCGAAATTTGAACAAGATATGATAACGAATCTGATTTCGCAAGGCTATTCAAAACTTAGCGTAAAGTCAAATAGCGATTTATATGCAAATTTGAAAATCCAAATTGAAAGATTAAACGGCGTTACATTTTCACCAGAAGAATGGAAGCGTTTTTTGCAGGAATACTTGGATGCTCCAAATGAAGGTATGATCGAAAGAACTCGCAAAGTTCAAGAAAATCATGTTTATGATTTTATCTTTGATGATGGACACGTAAAAAATATAAAAATCATCGACAAAAAAAATATTCATAATAATTTTTTGCAAGTAACAAATCAGGTTGTTGGAGAAGGAACTAAACGCAACCGCTACGATGTAACGGTATTAGTAAACGGCTTACCTCTTGTGCATATCGAATTAAAAAAACGCGGGGTAAATCTCCATGAGGCTTTTAATCAAATTCATCGATACAGCAAAGAAAGTTTTAACAGCGATAATTCTTTATATAAATATGTGCAAATTTTTGTTATTTCAAATGGAACATACACAAGGTATTTTGCCAATACCACTGCCCACAATAAAAACAATTATGAATTTACATGTGAGTGGGCGGATGCAAAAAATAAAGTTATTCATGATTTGGAAGATTTTACAAAAACATTTTTTGAAAAGCGTGTTATCCTTGAAGTTCTTACAAAGTATTGCGTATTTGATGTTAATGATACATTGCTGATAATGCGTCCATATCAAGTTTAAAGTTGACTATAACAACATTAAAGCAAAATTCAAAACGGCAGAAAAAGAAGAAGACGAAAAAAAATTAGTCGCCTTGGAAAAAAAGATGCTTCTTCATCCCGAACGGATAGCAGAAATAACAAAACATATTTTAAAAGTATTCGATACAAAGACGCATCGAAATGAGTTTTATGATTTAAAGCACAGAAGACTTAATGGCTTTAATGCTATGTTTGCTGTACAAAGTGTTGAAGCTGCAAAATTATATTATGAAGAGTTTCAAAGACAACAGGAAAATTTGCCCGAAGAAAAAAAATTAAAAATAGCGACTATTTATAGTTTTGCTGTAAATGAAGAGCAAAGAGCTATTGGCGAAATATTCGAAGAAAATTTTTATGTATCGGCTATGGATTATACTTCAAAAGAATTTTTAGATAAGGTTATTGCAGATTATAACGGATATTTCAAAACAAACTTTTCAACAAATGGCAATGAATTCCAAAACTATTACAAAGATTTATCTGCAAAAGTAAAACACAAGGAAATCGATTTGTTGATTGTTGTCGGAATGTTTTTGACAGGATTTGATGCACCGACATTAAACACATTATTTGTGGATAAAAATCTTAAATTTCACGGGCTCATTCAAGCCTTCTCAAGAACAAACCGCATATTGAACAAGGTAAAAACATTTGGAAACATTGTTTGTTTTCGAGACTTGGAAAAAGCAACTAGAGATGCAATCAAAACTTTCGGCGATGAAAACAGTGTAAATATTATTTTGGAAAAAAGCTATGAAGAATATATTCATGGTTTTACCGATAAAGAAACTGGCACAGTTATAAAAGGCTACATAGAAATATGTAATGAACTCATAACAAAATTTACCAATCCAACTGAAATTGTACGCGAGTCTGATAAGAAAGAATTTGCGATGCTCTTCGGTGAATTATTGCAAGCTGAAAATATTCTCAGAAACTTTGACGAGTTTGAGAATTTTGAAAGAATTATATCCGAAAGACAAATGCAAGATATGAAAAGCGTATATGTCGATATACGAGAAGAGATACCAAATCCAGACTGGCACGACAAAACCGACAAAGAGTATATTGATTTTTCGGATGTAGAATTTCAAATTGATTTACTCAAAACGGATGAAATAAATTTAGATTATATTTTGGCTTTGATTCTCGAAAAATCAAAAGATAGTGATGACATTGAAAATTTAAAATCGGAAGTCCGCAGGGTTATAAGATCGAGCCTTGGCACAAGGGCAAAAGAAGAATTGATTATGGATTTTATAAATGTGATCGACTTATCAGAATTAAAAACTACCGATGATATACTTGATAGTTTTTACAACTTTGCAAAAAAAGAAAAAGAAAATCAGATTGATATAGTTATCAAAGAAGAAAAGCTACGGGAAGATTCAAAGCGTTTTATAGAAAAAGCTATAGGCAAGGGATATATGGAATACGCAGGCGATGAGCTAGACCGCATTATACCGCCGACATCGCGTCGTCATGGCGAAAGGTAAAAGAAAAAAGAATCCGTGCTGGATAAAATTCGTCGGCTTGTCGAAGTCTTTGTCGGTATTTAAATGTGGTTTTATAAAACGTACGCAGACAATTTCGGCATCGCTGGGCAAACGCAAGAATGATTTTACCAGCACGAAATAGAATATTTGTTTTTGATAAATACGTCAAGCTTTTTATGTAGTCTAATTTTTTCCATTATTTTTCTATAAGGCTCATCATTTTTCTTTCCAAAGCAGACGATAAAAAACTTCATAAAGTCAGTATGTTTTTTTAAAATGCGTAAATCGTATTTTCGGAAAATCGCCGAAACGAAATCAGAGACATAAAAAAACGATTTGAATATCGTGCTAAAATAATAAAGCACTCAGACAAACATTTAAAAGAAATATCTAAATGCTATGAAGTACTTCCGTATTATGGAATTGATTTGTCATAGATTAAATGCTATGCACGAAACACACATAACATTCTCTTTCGGATGAATGGCTACCGACTTGCGATCATTTCGTGCAATTCTATTTTAAAAACCCATATTCATAAACTTTAGGTTCTATCTTTTTAGCCAAGAGTTTCATTTTATTTCGCAAGTCGCCGATAAGCTCATTATATTTTTCATCGTTAGAGCCGTTGTTCATTCTGCCTTTTGTTTCGCCTTGAAAAAATTTACGAATATCATAATACGAAGCGTCAGGATTTGCTTTCGGTTGCGAGTGATAATACTTCCAAAGCTCAAGCCCCGCATTGTAAACATTTTGCGCTTCTTCCGATAAAACGACTTTTTCGTATTTTGCAGATTCATTTTCTGAAAACATATCATCCGATTTTTTGAGTTCAATTTCACCGTTCAAAAATTTACTCATAAAGTTTGATTTAAAAGATTTTTTGCAGCCGACTTGTTGTTCTGTGAAAGGAATCCAGTGGTTTGTACCATGCTCAGATGAAATGTTATTATTAAATAAAGTCCATATTAAACAATCATTTCTAAAGATTAAATCTTTTTCCCATTCTTTATTTGGAACAGTAAAAACATCTCTATCATTTATCCATGAACCTTCAACACAATGTCTCACAGAAATGTATACAGAACAAACAAATAAATTATCTGCTGTTATCCATATTCCTCGAGGATTTGACATTTGAAGTCGATCATTTAATATGTATACAATTCCATTTTGTTGAAAATCACTTCCATTAGTTCCGCATAAAAAACCTATTTTACTTTCTGAACAAGATTTGTATTTTGAAATCCATTTATTAATTATTTCATTTTTTTCGATACTAGAAAAAATTCTAGTTCCTATAAGTTCTCCATTTTCATTATAAATTTCAGATTCATGTGTCTTAAAGATTTCATCTTCATTTGAGTCCCAAATCTTAAATCCAATTGGAAATAATCCTGTAACATTATCAAATGTATAAGCGGGTGCGACAAACATCTTTTTTAATTTAGGTGTAAAACAATTTCTAAATTGAATAAAAGCAGCCCCTTGTAATACTTTTAGTTTTGAAAATTCACCTATTATGCACCCCTTAATTTCTTTGAAAATTCTTATCAAGAATTGTGCATATAATTCTCTACCTGCAGTACCGAGTAAATCCATATACTTTTCGTGAATTATTGAAATATTTACACCAGGTTTTCCTTTTTCACGAACGCTCGAAACTTCCGCATACGGCGGATTGATATAAATTACAAGTTTCTTTCTCTTTTCTTCATCGTTCAAAATTTCTTGCAGTGCTTCCGGGCATTTTGAAAAGTCGTCATTCAAAAAATCAAATTGAAATACGTGGTTTTCAAACATATTCCAACCATTTGCGATCCGGTCTTTCATTACATCAACATCTTGTTTGTCCAAAGTCGATGCAAAAATATTTCTGTAATTTGTAAGTCCATTTAATAAGTTCCCCGTTCCTGCACAACAATCCCAAACATAATACTCATCTTGCCAAGATTCACCTAAAACATATGCGAGGTACTCTTGGCTTTTTTCAACCCAAATTTGCGGCGTAAAAAAACTGCCTTTCCGTTCTCGAATATCTTGCGGGACAAGCAAGTCGCGGCGACCGATGATGTAATCCCAATACTCTTCCTTTGGCGGGCGGCTATAAATAGACCAAAATTCTTTATACGCTTTTTGTCTGTCGTTAAATCCGACCGACATTGAATTTTCAAAACCTAAATCGTCGATTTTCTTTGCAAGTTCGTACTTTGTCTTTTTTAAGACGACATATAAAGAATCTTTTAGGCTTTCATTGTCATTACTGAGTAAATCTGCCAAAAAGAAATCCGCGGAAATAATTCCGGTTTTTTTTGCCTTTTCCCAATCCACGCTGATTGTCGGTTTTACAACTTCCGACCAACGCTGAAAGACGAATGTAAAATTGTTCTTTGTAACGCTGATTTTTTCCGAAATGTCTTTATCTGTTTTGAAATTGAGTTTTATAAATTGCTTTAATTCACTTGTTTGCGTTTCATATTTAAATAATATCGAATGCTCAGTAAGTAAGTTTTCACAAAGAGCGTGAAGCTGTTTGAATTCTTTTGTTTCATGATTTGATGGAGTTACATTCCAGTTAAAATCATTTTGATAAAAGACTTCTTGAATATTGTGATATTCAATGAAAGCTATCTTTTCTGCATCGAATGCACCTATATATTTAGGCGGAAGATATTTCTCAAATATTTTTTCCTTTCCAATCGTAAGAATGAGCTGAACAAAACTTTCGTAAATATCGTGGTTTGTACCTTGTTTTGCTTCCGCCCAAAGAATCGATTTTAAATCATCGTTTTCTAATTCTTCAAAAAGCGATTTTATGCGATTTTCTGTGATATGTTTTGCAATTACAAAATCGATGTTTCCGATTTGTGTATATTTATACGCTTTAAAATAATCCTGTTGGATAGCAGATTTCAAAGGTTCTTCTCTTAATTTTTTATAATTCATTTTTTATTGACTCCATGACCACTATGATAGATTTCACATTGCAATAATTCTCGAATGCAAAATTTTCTAATCGGTTGCAATTAATTGCATCGTAGTCTTTTACTTTTCAATGCGGAAATCTTGATAAAAATATTCTGCAACCTTGCTCATCAAAAACGAGCCACCAGCAAGCGAGTAATGCACGCCGTCTTCACGCATAAGCTGAATTCGTTTGCCGTCCGCAGTTTGAACTTTGTCTGTGTAAACGCCACTTTCACCGAAAATCATTTTTCGCAACGAAATTCTCCGCACCTTCGAGCTAGACATTTCCGCCATCGCTTTGACTTGAGCCTGCTCAACGGCAGTGATTTGCGAATTAAGCAAAGGCGACTTTACAATCGGCAAACCGAGCCAGTAAATTTTTTTAACCGAACGTTGAAGAATATCCATAACATCTTGTATTTTTTTTATGTAAGCATCAATCCACGCATCACTTCCGCTTCGAAAAAGTTTTCCGTTCCCATCAAAAAAATTCTGATAGTCATTCATTCCCAAAAGCAATACAACGGCATCGAATGGACGACTTTCATTTTCAGCTTCTTCCAAAAGAGCTGTGAGCTTGGCTGGCCAATTGTAATAGTCGGTACGGATAAACCCAGAAGACACCACCGCAAGTTCAGTTGCAGCGAAAGGCGACGCAGTGCCTATGTTCCGCTTGAAGCCCTCGGCGATGCTTTGCATTTGAGAATCGCCAGCGAACAAAATCCGCAGCGGATGCTCGCGAGTGTAATCATACCGCACGGCAACTAAACTATTATTCGGCGGTTGCGTCGTCTCAATTTTTGGTGCAGTTAAATCCGTTTGCGTAAAAGTGCGTGCGGTATTTGTTTGCGACTCAGAATTCGCCGATGAGTTTGCAGACTTATCCGCGACAATCGTCAAAGGCGTTTTTCCGCTATAGTAAAAATTGTCCCAGTGATAATCATTTTGCACACCGCAAATTTTCAGGACTTTCTCACGTGTATTTGCAAAAAAGTTTTCAAGCGGAAGCCTTTCAGAAAAATCCGTCAGCGGTTGTGCCAAAGCTTGAGTAATATTTTTTACATAAGGATTTTTGATTTGTACAAAATAATGCTTTATTTTTGCACTAAAAAAAAGAGAAACCGTTCCCAAAAAAATAACAGTGAACATAACCGCCTTATTTTTTGAATACATCGGCGAACCTATAATTTTTTCACCAAAAATTCTTATCGCGTCGAAAAAAATTTTACGCACTTTCTCTTTCATTTAATTGCAGTATAAACTAAAAAAGCAAATTCGACAAGAGGCAAATCACGGAAATGAATTTTTGCTTTTTACGCTTCGAGCCTCACCCGCCACGGACTCACGCCTCAAAACGCAATGCAATGATGTAACCCACAATGCTCGGCGTGAGGGGTTTTTACGGCTCTGGTTTTTTCCCGCACGGAAGTACTTCATAGAGTTACCCCGACAGCGTTAGGGGCTAACGCCGCCATTCTTTAGTTTTCGTGAAAACTAAAGAATATGAAAGTGCAAAACTATGTGTTCGGTTCAGCGATGGGCGGAGTGGATTAAGCTTTTGGTAAATGATGGACGCATTAAAATCCCTTTCGGATTTTAATGCGTCCCGTGAGTTGAACATTCGGTGAATGAGAACAATTATGCATTTGCAGTGAGCTTGGTTTTCGTGTGAAATTCCAGACAACAAACCACTTGAAATTACTAATGTTTTTGCCGACAATGAAAGAGAGTTAGGAGCTTTTATGAAAAAAAATATTGCCTCGGTTATTTGCATTTTTTTATTAGCAAATGTATTTGCACAAGTGTCGTTTGTGCCGAGTTTTGATATTTTTTCGCTTACGCAGCCGAAAACAAGTGTGCCGTATTTCGACACGCATTTGGACGCGAAGTGTATGTTTACGCTCCAGGCTTTTCCGCAAGCTTATTTGGATGCAAGCATTACAGCGAATTTAGCTAATCCAGCGGATTTTTTTCACTTGGACAAAACGAAGCGTAAACCGATTGAGAGCTTTTATCTTTCGGCTGCTTTGACTTTTCCTCGAATTAAAAACAAAAATGTTTATCTTGCACTTTTTTATGGACAATACGACTACTTGAACTCGGACAAGATTTTACGTGAGACTGCAAAAGTCAAAATGGAAAGTCCAGCTTTTCAGAGGGATTTTCCAACATCGTCTTTACGCCCAGACTTGCCTATTAATGGTCTAGGCACTGCACTATATGGTTGTCTGGATTATTTGCCTGTGTATTTCGCGGGATATGCTTATTGGAATGGCGACTATACAAAAGATAAGTTTGAGGTTTCAACCGATTTTCGAGTGGGGCATAGTTTTTATGCTGGAGCTGTGAATGCATTTGTTGGTGCAAAGTTTTCGCAAGACATAAAAAAAACAGAACTGCGGGCTGGCATTTCGGGTGTTTTTCAGTCTGATGACGCGTATGAATTTTATTATGATGCAGGCTTCGATAAACTTACATTTCCGATAAAGGAATTTTACAAAAGGCTTTATGTACTTTTTGAACCCCGCGGTACATTTGATAAGTTTTCGTTCGGCGTTCCGTTTTTTATGGCACCTGTTTCATCGCTACCTAAGTATATGAATGAATTAGGCTATCAGGACAAAACATTTTTAGGAATGGGTTTAAAACTTGCAGGCGGAAATCTGGAAAAGTATAATTTTGAAGCGGGTGCGAGTTTATGTGCAGCGGTGAATCCAGTAGATATGGGACAGCTTTCAATGTTTACGTTTTCAGTTTCTCCTTTTGTTACATTTGCATTTTCGCGATATGCTTTAGATTTGCGAGTAAACATTCATCCGTTCGCATATGCGGATATTTCTAAAGTGGTTAACGTCAGTATTCAATTAAAGGCGGTCAAATAATGATAAAAAAGACATCGTTCTATTTTGTTTTTTTCGTGTTTTTTGTTTCAATGCAAATGTATGCGTTGGAACTAGATGTAAATGCTTGTGCGGACAATTTTGCATTTTTGGATGACGGCACTATTTCGGCGAAAATTCCCGATTTCGGGTTTGATGCAGAAATAACTGGCAACTTCACTGGCACGATTGGAGCTATGTTCAAAATGCAGCGAACTCCGCAAATCGGCAACTTGATAAAAGCACGCGTTGTTTTTGGAAAGCCGAGTATGCTTTTCTCGATTGGACCTTCAATCGGCGTTTTGAACAAACAGCACAAAAAGTCGGAGTTCTCAACCGTGTTTCAACCTGGGATGGGTGTCGGAATGCAGATTTTAACCGAGAAAGGTTTTTTGTTGAGGTTTGACCTGGACTTTTCTATTTTTACGGGGCTTTCTGAAAAGAATATTTATATCAACAACGGTGATGCAGAAATCGGAATGCGTACTGAGCATACATTGGTTAGCTTGTCAGCCTCGCAACTGACGCGTACTTCAACTATGCAAGACAGTACAACGTCGAGTTTAACCGACTTCGGTTTGAACTTTAAAGTATTTTCCAAGCCATCACGTTTTATATTTCCGATTGCCTGCCTTTTTAGGATTGCAAAGTACCGCAATAAAGCAAACTCATCAAAGGACGTTTCGATTGGCTCAATCGTAGTACGAGCAGGCTTTGAGCATAATATTTACACGGACTTGGGATATTATATCAGAGCGGAAATCCCTGTTTACACGATGGCACTTTCTGGCACAATGCCGACAGCCTTTCGATACAATGTTACCGCAGGCGTAAAATTTAGGTTTGATTAACAAAGATATGGATATGAGTGAAGATTACAAGCGTCCGACTTGGGACGAATATTTCATGGAAGTGTGCCATGCGATTGCAAAACGTGCCACGTGCAATCGAGGTCGTTCAGGTTGCGTCATCGAAAAGGACAATCAGATTTTGGTTACTGGCTATGTCGGAGCTCCTGTCGGTTTGCCGCACTGCGATGAGGTTGGACACCAAATAAAAAAGCTGACACACGAAGACGGCACTGTAACCGAGCATTGCGTGCGGACTGTACACGCAGAACAAAACGCGATTTGTCAGGCAGCGAAGCGTGGTATCAGCATCGACGGAGCGACGCTTTTTTGCAAGATGACACCATGCCGAACCTGTGCCATGATGATTATCAACTGTGGCATAAAACGTGTGGTTGCCGAAAAGCGTTACCACGATTGTGCTGACACTGTTGAAATGTTCAAAAAAGCTGGTGTTAAATTGGAGCATCTCCACGAAGAAATGGAACAATACTAACCGCTTGATTTTTATGTCCAATTGATATATAAAGCAGCAAATAAATAAAAGAGGAATTCTATGAGTATAAAAAAAATCACTGAAAATGTGTTTTGCATAACTACACGGTTACAAAAACCCAATTTGCGGTTTGAAGGTATATGGGCTGTTCCAACAGGCGTTACGATTAATTCGTATGTGATTCGAGGCGAGAAGAACGCCCTCATTGATGCAACGATTGGAGATGATGATGCAGGTGCTGCATACCTCAATGATTTGGCGAGTATCGGATTAAAGCTTTCCGATATCGATGTGCTGGTACTTAATCACTTGGAACCCGATCATTCAGGTTTTATCCAGCGAATAACAGCCGAAAATCCAGCTATCCAAATTTACACCACGGCAAAGGGTGTTGCTTTTGTGAAAAACTTTTTCAAAATAGCGGAAAACCTTCACGCAGTTGCCGATAATGAAACCGTTTCGCTCGGAACTTCAGGCACTTTGCAGTTTTTTGAGACGCCAAACATTCACTGGCCAGAAACAATGATGACGTATTACACGCAAGAAAAAATTTTGTTCCCCTGCGATTGCTTCGGTGGTTACGGCGACGTGAGCAGCAAAATACTTGACAGTGAAAACTCCGAAGCCGAGCTGGAAGCCTACAAGGCAGAAGTTGTTCGATACTACGCGAACATCATGGCGAGCTTCAACTCGTTTGTTATCAAAGCAATCGATAAAATTCCAGCAGACACAAAAGTAATTTGCCCAAGTCACGGCGTCATCTGGTGCGAAAAGAAGTCGCAAATTATCGAGCTTTACAAAAAGCTTGCTGGCTACGGCTCAACCTGCGAATTTGAGCCTGAAGTCTGCGTAATCTGGGGCTCAATGTACGGATACACAAAGCAAGGCGTAGATGCCGTTGTCCGTGGCTTGGAGAGAAAAGGTGCCAAATACACAATGATGCAAATCCCCGACACGGAAGCTACATACGTACTCGCCGAAGCCTACAAAGCCAAGTGCCTCGTTCTCGCGATGCCGACTTACGAATACAAAATGTTCCCGCCAATGGCTCACATCCTCGACCTCTTCGAGCGAAAACACTTTTTCAAAAAGAACGTTCTCCGCATTGGCAGCTGGGGCTGGGTTGGCGGTGCAAAACGCGAATACGAGCAAAGCATCGAAAAAATGAAATGGGTTAACCTACCGTCCTACGAATGGCAAGGCATCCCGACGACTGCCGACTTAACCGCACTTGAACAACTCGGCGAACAACTTGCTGGCACTATCTAAAATCTCAAATTTCTCTCGGTATTCTTTATAACCGAAAGATTTTGCAAAAACCAAATCGGCGGCTTTTCAATAAGCCGCCTGCATTATTCAAGCGTTTTGCTATATTCTCTTTTTTGCTTCCAGAAACATCCAAAGCTTCACGGCGTTAACCCACAATGCCTAGGCACTTCAAAAATTGGCGACGTTTTTCAAAAATTACATTTTTGAAAAGCGTCGTCAATTTTTGAACCGCAACGAGCGTATTCCTAGAAAGCAATGATAAATGATGGAGAACTTAAAATCCGTTTTGGATTTTAAGTTCTCCAGTGAGTTGAACATTCGGTGAATGGAGATAATTATGCATTTGCAGTGAGCTTGATTTTCGTGATTGCAGCTCGGTTTGACTTTGCGCGCACTTTGCTAGTTCACACGGTTCAATGCCGCACCGTTCAAAAATGCTTTTGCGTTTTGTGCAAGTGTATTCAAAAGCCTTGTGCGTGCTTCAGTTGTTTGCCAAGCAATGTGCGGAGTGATAATGCAGTTATACAAACCGAAAAGCGGATTCGACGCACAAGGCGGCTCACTACTCAAAACGTCGGTAGCGTAACCAGCTAAGCGTCCAGCCTTCAATGCATCTGCGACGGCTTGTTCATTTACAAGTTGCCCGCGTGCCGTGTTGATTAGATACGCCGTTTTCTTAAAATGCGTTAACGTCGCCGCGTTGATAATTTCTTGTGTTTGATTTGTAAGCGGTGCATGCAAACTGATAAAGTCCGACGTTGCAAATAACACATCAGGCGTAACTTGCTTCACATCGGGAAATTCTGGAAAGCTTTTTTCACTTCTGTTTGAAAAGACGACATTCATACCGAAGCTGCGTGCAATTTTAATCACGGCATAACCGATATGCCCTGCACCAAAAACCCCAAGCGTTTTCGAGCGAAGTTCTTGAAGCGGAAACGAATGATAGCAAAAATGTTCCGATGAAGACCATTTCCCTGCGTGAACTTCCGCACTGTGTTTCCCGACTTGAAAACAAAATTCCAAAATAAATGCAAACGCAAGCTCAGCAACACTGTCCGAACTGTACGAAGGCACATTGGTAACAGTAATATTTTTTTCGCGTGCATACTCAACGTCAACGACATTGTATCCCGTCGCAATTACACCAATGTACTTGAGCTTCGGCAGTGCGTCAATCACATCCTTTGTGAACTTAACTTTGTTCGTAAAAACCAACTCGCAATTTTTGCAACGCTCGACAACTTCATCGGAAGCGGTTTTTTCATAAATAGTTATATCGCACACTTTCTCTAACGGCTCCCAATTCAAATCGCCTGGATTCAATGTATAACCGTCAAGAACGACACCTGAAATCTTTTTGCTCATAAAAACCTCTCCGCTATTTTAACACGATTGCAAAAAACATTCTATCGGTTATTTTCAAAAACGCATTTTTCACTTTTTTTGGCATTTGTAAACGGTTGAACTTATCCACGGGTCGTTTCAAGAATTGACATTACTGTCAATTCTTGAAACGACCATCATGTGAAAAAACTCAATACGCTCCACTTGTTGAACATCGTACAAGAATGTACGATGTTCAACAAACGTATTCCTAGAATGTATTTGATACATGATAGGTAAATTCAAATCCGCACGGATTTGAATTTACCACATCGGTTGCACTTTCGGTGAATGGCGACGATGACAGACTGAAAATTCGGGTATTTTTCGGGAAATTCAGGTGTGGATTATTTTAACTTTTGGGTGATAAGTTTGTTTGTATTGGGTTAGTGTGTGATGAAGAAACGAACGATTTTCGCCTTGTGTTTTTTAGTGGCGGTAAACCTTTTTGCGGAAGACCCATTTTGGACGTTGGTTATGGCGGGGAAAAATGTGGCAAACCCGATTGCATGGAACAAAAATATTTATTTTATCGGCGATGATAAAGCTTTGAATTGTATTTCGATTGATGGCTCGTTTTTGTGGCGACGGAATACAGATGGCGTTGGGAAGTTTATTTCAGTTTCGGCATCTGGCGTGATTTTTGTTTCAACGAATAAATGCGTTTTGCAGGCGTTCTCGTCTCAGGGCATTCCAATCTGGAGTTTTGAGTTGGACGAAGAGGCTTTGTTTGCACCTTATAGCAGTTTGGACGGGAGGATTTTTGTTCTCAGCAGCAAAAACCTTTTTTGCTTTTCGCAGCAAGGAGTGCTTAAATGGAAGCGAAGTTTAAAAGCCGCTCCGGCGATTGATGTTGCGGAAACCGACAACGGAGAAGTTATCGTTGTGCTTAAAAACGGCGACTTTTTACGCTATTCGATTTTCGGTCATTTAAATGAAGAAAAAAAACTGGTTAAAACCGTTTCGGCGGTTTCAAAAGCACCGGGCGGTTACCTGATGGCGTGTACGGACGGCTCACTGTTTTACTACAAAACTGTTTCTGGCTCTGAGTCGGTTTGGCAAGCTAAAACCTCAAGTCCTTGCACCGCCTTAAAATATGCTTCAGGGAAATATCTTGCCGTTTGTCAAGACGGTTCCGTTTGGTTTTCCACAATTGCGGACAACGAAAAAGTTTGGTTTGCACAGTTGACAAATACGGCTGCCCTCAACGATGTTTGCGTGCGTTTTCTAAAGGATGAAATACAGATTATGTCGAACGGCTTCGGGGCGAGTTTGCTTTCAAGCGGTGAAATCCGCTGGCAGGCAAATATTCCAGAAAAGCAAGTACGCTCGGTTATCACTGAAAACGGAATGCTTGTCGGCACTGCTGGTAAAATCATTAATGCTTACAGGCAGGAGGTTAAGTTTTTGCGAAAAGCTCCGCACGCGGAAATTTTGGATGACAGTTACGATATAATCGGGAACACGCCGATAGACATTCCTCCGATTTTAGACAGTGCTGGAAGTTCAAAGTTTTTTAACGAGATTTATGCACAAATCAAAGCGGGAACTTTTTCCGAAAACGAACCTGCGTACGCTGCAACATTAATCGGAGTGCTTGAAAACAAGTGGACTACGCAGTACGGTCAAAGCTTCAACGCACACGAGAGGGCTGAGGCGGCTCGGCTGTTGGGGACGTTCGGTTCGTACGAATACAGGAATTATCTCATCGATGCTGGCTACAGAATTAATGACCGCACTGTTTTAGTGGGCATTATCAAGGGCATCGGTTTGATTGCATACGACCCAGATGGGAAAACGCTTGAATTTTTGAAATATCTCATTGCAAAAACGCCGCACAACGACATCGACACGATAAAAGCGATTTGTGATGCATTGGAGCAACTCGCAAAATTCGGAGACAACACTATCGTTTCAAATTCGCTTTACACGCTTTTTTCGATAGTTAATGGAAAATTCACAAATAATATTGCAAAATATGCAAGACAAAAAATTGAAAATATTGTACAATAAGAATTATTAGATTCTTAAACGGAGGATTTTATGAAAAAACTTTTTATCACGGCACTTGGTTTGCTGATGGCTTTTTCGCTTTTCGGTATTGAAGTTAACGAAGGCGAAATTAAAACCGATGGAAACATTGAATTTATCAACTACACTGGAACGCATAGTCAAGTTGATACGGTTGACCAAATTCGTGCGATTGGTACACAGCTCGGTTCGGCAGTAACTAGCGGTAGTGCTGGAAATCTGGGGCGTTATTATGTGATGCATATTGTGGATGCAAACGATACCAAAGGCTTTGATGCGGATATTTTTGTTATTGGTGCGAATGCTGGCGTTGACCATATCGCCAATATGCGTTTGATCATCGCGGGGTATTTGCAAGCTGCATATAAGTATTCGGCAAAGGATGCGGAAACGATTGCCCATTTCGTTACGGTTTATAACGCTGTTCACCGCAAAGATTTGAAGTATTTCGGTGAAAAATATAAACAAGCCGTTATGAAAAACTTAACTAGCGACAAAGCTGGTTTGGCAATTCATTACAGCGAGTGGGCTGGAAAAACGCAAATTATTATTCCGTTGGGCGATGCTCGCCTTTCGAAAACAATCAGTGCGATTGACACGTCAACAATCTCTGGAAAAGAAGTTGTCAATAAAATGCGAGAAGAGAAAGGGAAGGAAATCGGTGTTCGTGAGGACATGATTAACTTGAAGGAACGTGAAAGTGCAGAAGCAGCAAAGCGTGCCGAAGCTGCAAAAAAGCAAGCTGAAACCGAAAAGAAAAAAGCAGACACTGCGGCAAAGCAAGCTGAAACTGAAAAGAAAAAAGCAGACACTGCGGTGAAGCAAGCCGAAACCGCAAAAAAAGAAGCCGATAAAAAAGCCTCTGAAGCGGAAGCTGCAAAGAAAAAAGCTGAAACAACGAAGTCTGAAGCCGACAAGGCTGTAGCTGAGAAAAAAGCCAAAGAAGCGGAAGTCGCAAAAAAAGAAGCCGACAAAAAAGTTACAGAAGCTGAGACCGCAAAAAAAGAAGCCGACAAAAAAGCTACAGAGGCAGAAGCTGCTAAGAAAAAGGCTGACGAGAAAAAGCAAGAAGCAGCTAAAGACCAGAAGCTAGCTGACACAAAAGAAAAAGAAGCCCAAGACGACCGTAAAAATGTTGCAGCTGACACTCAAAAGATTTTAGAGGAAAAAGCCGCGGAGAAAAAGGCTGAAAGTGATGCGGCGATTGCGTCGGCTGTTCCTGGATATGGCTTGCGTGTTGTCGATAAAACAAAGATGCTTTCACAGTTGGTTTTGCTCGATTTGAAAACCGCAAAAGAGTTGAAGGCTTCTGCCGTCAAGAACATTCACGGAAGGTACCTAATCGACACGGAAGGCAGACTGATGGCTATTGCAGGCACAACTGAAGGTGGTGGCGTTATCACACTGGTGCTGTTTGACCCGATTACGTTGGAAGTGGTTAAGCAGGGTGCCGACAATATCGCAGAAGAAAGCGTGTTGGTTAAAAACGGCGATGACTACTACGCAGTCCTCGATAACGGTGGCAAGTACTACATCGGACGTTTTAACAGCGACATGAAGTTGCAAGCAAAGTCGTCGCTGCAAGTGCAGCCGTATTCACCAGTTACATTTGTGGAAGAAGGCATTATGGTGCAAACAACCGATAACTCGATTCGCTTAATCGGCTTGAAGGACTTGCTTGTACCAAGTAATTAGTGCCGATTTACGCAACGGCTTTCCGCGTAAATAACTTTTGCGGAAAGCTTGATTGCAACTTGGCTCGAATATACGAAAGCAATTTAGCTTTTTATTAAAACGAAAAGGCGTGCGGTTTTTAGGTTTTTAACCGTACGTCTTTTTTTTGTCTTTTCATAACAACGTTACTTTACCAGCGGATAATTGTTTTTTATGTATGGAGGCTTTATGAAAAAGCTTAGAATTTTGCCAACATTGATTTGTGCTGGTGTTGTGTTTCTTTTTGCGTCGTGTAACATTGATGCATATCTCCACGATAGTGCAGACCGCAAGATTACGGTTACAGGCGTTTCGACTGTGTATGCGGCACCAGATACCGCGTCTATCAGATTCGCGATTGTTTCGCAGGACAAAAATATTTCTGCGGTGAAACAAAAAAACGACATCGCCTTGAAAAAGGTAACCGAAGTTTTCACGCGGTACAACATTCCATCGAAAAATATTTCCATCGATAGATTGAGCATCAGCCCGCAATATTCATATCGCGATGATGAGCCGCGATTTTTGTACTATACAGTAAATCAAGATATTTCTGTAACGCTCGACAATCTTGAAAACTATGAGTTGTTTTTTATGGATTTACTCAATGCAGGAGTTACCAGTGTTCAAAACGTTGAATTCTCTGTTCAAGATATGAAAAAACTGCGAAACGATGCCCGCATCGCTGCCGTTAAAGCTGCCGAAGAAAAAGCCGCAACACTTTGCGATGCTGCGGAAAACGGCGGGAAAAAGTTAACTATCGGCAAAATCATTTCAATCAAAGAATTTTCGGAAAGTAGCTCATACCAACTTTCATATCAGAATGCGGTACTCGCGAAAGACGCTGGCTCAGCGTCCGCAGCTGAACCAATCGGGCAAATCAAAATCGACGCACAAGTTGAAATTGTGTTTCAGTTGAAATAACATTACCTTTGAATAAGGCAAGTCAATTTACAAAAGTCTGCATTTTGCATTATAAACTTTATGGATTGACTTGCTTTTTACGCCGTAAAAGTTTCATCGACGGCTTCAAAGTTTTTAGGTCAAACCTAAATTGACAAAACCTCCTGAAAAAGATTAAACGAATTTATTTCGGGCTTTTTGAATAATCCGCACTAACTACAGACGCAATGAATAAATTGAAAATTATTCATTGCACGTGTAAAGGTACTTTTCGCCTTCAGAGGAAAACGCAATTTGTGTAGGAGGAGATTTTAGCGTATTCCTAAAAAGCTTTGATACACGGAGCTAATCTTGCGGCTTGAAAGCCGCAAGATTAGCTCCGTGTATCAGCTCCGTCGTTTACAAAACCACGAAATGACAATTACGGATTGAAAGTGAGAGTATTTTTACTTGGTTAGCGAGGCTTTTATTTTGCGTGTTGCATTCTTTTCATTTTGATTGTGATTTATGCTCTTATGACAATCTAAGCCTGCTATATTGTCAAAAATAACAAAAAAAGCATCTCTCACAAAAAGAGCTATATATGAATTATAATGCTAGATATTAGAGAGATGTTGATATATATTTAGTTATTTATTCTTTGGGGCTTGTAACTCCTTTACACATTTTTGTAATGACAGCGGCAAACCATTACCTCTGAGGACAACTTTTATTTTTCCACTCAAAATTAATTCAGGTTCTGTAATAACTATGTTTTTTGTTTTTGTATTGTTTCCTGCAATACTTACAAAAAGTTCCGCTCCACTATGGTCGATAACTAATTCCTCAGCTTGGGGATCATATAAAGCACAGACATTTCTCATCACAGAGGTAAAATTATATTTAACTTTTTTTGGTAAAACCAACTTTTCAACATTACTAATTGTAATAGCATACCTCTTTACACTTTCTGGCAATATAAGTGTTTTTATACTAAGATATTCTTCATACTTATCATAATGATCAGCAAGACATATAATCTCTACACCTTCTGGTATTTTAATCGTTCCATGTCCACCTTGACGATGGTTTTCATGTAAGTATTTCACCATAGAAACCTTAGACCCCTCAACTTCCGATGGAACTGTAAAAGAATATGGAGCATTATTTTTTATGTTGATAGAAATAGTTCCATCATCTAAAAGTTCATATTCAAAGCAGTCGCTTGAAAGTGCACTTTGACTACCATCACCACCTGCACATGCAAATATAGTACCAAAGGCAATTGCCAATACAACCAAAAATTTCTTTTTCATTTTATCCTCCATGTTTAAAGAAATCATTTATAATAGTCATCTAAAAAACTTGTTTTTAGACGATTATATCTAAATTTAAAAACTACCTCTGTATCCTAGCTTGCGTAAACCAGCTTGTACTTTGAATGGTAGTTTATTGCAACCTAAAAATGCGTTTGATTCAATTTTTTCAATACTTTCGGGAAGTTCTATATCAATAAGTGAATTACAATTATTAAAAGCTTTTTCACCGATACTAACCAATCCTTCTGGAAGTATTAAACTTGTAAGTGAATAGCATCCACTAAAGGCATGCCCGTAAATGTTAGTAAGTCCTTCTGGAAGTTCTACACTAGACAGAGCCGAACAATCAGAAAAGGCAGCATAGTGAATACTATTCAAACTGTTAGGAAATGTTATACTACTAAGTGAAATGCAATCATAAAAGGCATACCCCTCAATACTAGTAACTCCATCTGGTAGTATTATACTCTTAAGTGACTTACATCCATAAAAAGTTTTTTCCTTGATAATACTGACCCCTTCGTGGAATATTACAGTAGTAAGTGAATGACAATCTCGAAAAGCACTGGCTTCTATACTTTTGAGTCCATTAGGAAGTTCTATATCTTTTAATGATGAGCAACCATCAAAAGCAGAATATTCAATTGTGATCACCCCATAAGGGATAGTTATGTTGGTAAGTGACTTACAGTTATAAAAGGCACCAGAATCAATTATATTAAGTCCTTCAGGAAGTTCTATGCTAGCAAGTGACGAACACTCAGAAAAAGTACTTGGAGCAATGCTAACAAGTCCATCAGGAAGTATTATGCTTGTCAATGACGTGCATCTAGAAAAAGCTGAACTTCCAATATCATTGAGCCCTTGAGGAAGTATAACCTGAGTCAGAGCAGAACAACCATCAAAAGCAGAATTCCCAATGCTATTGATTCCATCTGGAATAACTACAGTTTTAATCCACGGACAGTCTTGAAAAGCTCCCCAATTTATAGTTGTTATTGGTATATCTTCTACTTCTGTTGGAATGATTAAATCCTTAATTCTTTTTCTAATCCCAACATCCGAGAAGCCAGATATTATACAAAACTCTCCATTGTCGCTCATCTCCAAATTAAAATACTCAATGGGCGTTGGAGTTTGAGCATAAATGCTTCCAAACGTTATAATCAGTCCTAAAAATACACATCCAAGTCTTTTCATTCCATCCTCCATGGTTTCAAAAATTACTCGTTTATTAACTTGATTTTATTTTTTTACGGTTCCAAAAAATAAAAGGTATCCAAAAAAATCCTGATACTTCCATTGTTTTACCAATTCACAAATAAACATGAAATATAACAATTTGTCATTTACATTGTTTTCGTAATTAGTATTAACTTTACCAATACTCTTAATTAGAAAAACCATCTTTATAAATTCCTGCGTTTGTTCTCCATTAGCAGCTTCCATGAAATCTTTCTCTATTTCATTATAAATCTCCAATCCTTTGCCAATAACTGAACTTTTATTTTTTTGTTCTTCAAGTAAATTATAAAAACACTGTTCGGTTTCATTTCTATTTGTCATAAAACAACTCCTAATTTTATATTTTCCTAGTTAAAACATATTTTGACCAAGCTCAACACATGGGGCATCTTACAATCAATATTGTTTTAACTAAATATTGCTTCCATTATAAAAAAAAAATAAAGTCAAGTATTTTTTAGGAAAAAAGGAAATATTTTATAGAAAAATTCTCTTTTTTTTACATCTTTGTCTATAATGATTTTTCTGAACCTAGTGATTATGTTCACGCCAGCCTGAGTTTCGATTATGAATTTGGAAACTAGGTCGGTGCGGTCATCAATGTACAAGGATGCACGATATACCACGGACTAACGCCGTAAAATGCAATGCAATGATGTAACTCACAATGAACTCAGTAAAAGTTTCATCGAAAGGCTTCAAACTTTTTTAGGTCAAACCTAAATTGACGCGTCCTTCTCGAAAAAGATTAAACGAATTTATTTTGGGCTTTTTGAATAATCCGCACTAACTACAGACGCAATGAATAAATTGAAAATTATTCATTGCACGTGTAAAGGTGCTTTTCGCTTTCAGAGGAAAACGCAATTTGTGTAGGATGAGATTTTAGCGTATTCCTAAAAAGCTTTGATACAAGGAGCTAATCTTGAGGCTTGAAAGCCGCAAGATTAGCCGTGGATAAGCTCAACCGTTTACAAACCACAAAAAAAATTTGCACGAAAGAAAAAAAAATACGAATTGAAAGTTCAAAGATTTTGAGTTTGTTTGCTGGGATTTATGATTTTTCAAACTTCCAGCCACCGATTATTTGTTTTAAAAAATCCTAACCTCTTTTTTTTATATGCCGAAAATAAAGTACAGAGGAGAATGTATGGAAGCGGTTGCTATACAGGTTAATCAAAGCGGAACCGAAACGAAAAATTCGGAAGTGCAAAAGCCTGAAACACAAAAATCAAGCGGTAACTTTTTTTCGCTTTTAAAGAATTTAACTTCTGCGATTGAGCGTGAGCGAACTTTGGTGCCTAACAAAAATAAAGCGGCTCCCAGCGAGTTTTTACAAACTGGTGATGAGTATGCAAAAAAACTGCAAGATGATGAAAAATCTTCAAAGAGTAAAAAAGTGCTTTCAAAAAACAAAAAAGAACAGAAAACGTCTGTAGATTTAAAACTGAATTTTGATGAAGAAATCAACCCACGAAAGCTGTTGGCTGATTTAGCTAACGAAAAAGCTGGTTTGCAGCTTCCGCGTGTTGCTTTAAAACAAGCATCGGTTCGACAAGGTGAACCTCGTTCCGAAAATGTGCAATCGCTAACAGATAGCGACGCTCCGAAAACGCTTTTACAAATTTTAATGCACGGCGACATAAATAAATTGTCTGACGATGAGTTAAATCGTTTGCTTGCGAACGCCGAGAAAATGGACAAAGATGAAAGCAAGCGTCGATTTTCGCTTGCTGGTTTGAAAAAGCAAACGGAGAATGATGCCGATACTGGTTCACGCAGCGGTGAAAATAACGCGAAGCAAGCCGAAATGAAAAAAATTACCGTTGAAGATTTCCGCACGTTGAAAAATATGACGCATGCAGTGAAAGCGTCGCAGGAAGAAGCGGTAACGACAGAAATTGGGACGCACGGCACAAATGGTGAGCGTGTCGCAACGGAAGCAGAAACTCACGTGCAAACTGAATTTACGATTAACATTGTGCCGGAAAAAAGTGCCGAACTTTCGGCGAAGCCAGAGTCGATGCAACAAAACGGAAAACCGACTGAATCGTTAAATTTTTCGCAAGCTCTTGCTGAACAGTTGTATCGTGCGAACGAAGACATCGTGCAAGCTGGAAAGGTGATTTTGCGGAACAGTAACGAAGGCACAATTCGATTGAACTTGCAGCCAGCTCACTTGGGAAAAGTGAATATTTTGCTGGAAATGAGAGATGGTAAAAAACTTTCTGGAAAGATTTCGGTGCAATCGAAGGAAGCACTTTCTGCCTTCGAGGAAAACTTGGGCGAACTTATCGAAAGCTTTAAAGAAAACGGTTTTGAATTGAGCGGCTTTGAACTTTCGTGGTCTGGTAACGGAGAAAATGGCGAGAGATTTGCAAACAACGAGCGAAAGCTGTTCGGATTTTCGCAAAGCTACGAAGAAGATTTAGCATTAAGGTCAAATGAAAATTTTGCCGAAAAAGTGATAGGCTTTGGAGAAACAAAAGCCGTTAATGTATTAGCGTAAAGGACGGAGGTTCGTTATGGAAATAAATGCAAATATGCCGACTTGGGAAATGAGTGCAAAAGAAAAAGCACTCGTAAGTTTGGAAGTTGATCGCCTGAACAAGGAAACTTTTGGCTCAAGACAACCGAAGCAGGAATTGGGCAAAAACGATTTTTTGGAACTTTTGATTGCACAGTTGACACACCAAGACCCGACATCACCAGTTCAAGACACTGAGTTTATCGCTCAGATGGCTCAATTTTCATCGCTTGAACAGATGATGAATATGACTGAAAGCATTGGCAAGGTGAACGAAATTTTAACTTCGGTGGATTCGGTTAATGCCGTCGGTAAAAATGTCGATATTGAAAACGGTGGCGATGTTATTTCGGGATTTGTAACAGCTGCCAAACGCGGTGAAATACCTGAAGTGCAAGTGAACGGAAAGTGGTACTTGTGGAAAGAAGTAACTAAGGTATATGGTAACAATTAAGGCGAACGCCTGACATTGGAAATGAGCGGTGCTTCCAAGCGAAACGATAACGAGCTTTGGTGAGACCAGCAAAACAAAAACAAAACTAAAACGAGTGGGAGGATACTCTTATGATGAGGTCATTGTATTCGGGTGTTTCAGGTATGCAGAATCACCAGACAAGAATGGATGTGATTGGTAACAACGTAGCAAACGTAAATACTACAGGTTTTAAACGCGGTCGTGTTAACTTTCAAGATTTGATTTCGCAGCAGTTAAACGGAGCTTCACGCCCGACAGAAAATTTAGGCGGTGTGAATCCAAAAGAAGTCGGTCTCGGTATGATGGTTGCAACTATTGACACAGTGCATACGCAGGGTGCTTTACAGACAACAGGAATTAACACCGACATTTCAGTGCAAGGCAACGGATTCTTTGTGCTAAAAGACGGCGAGAAGATGTTTTACACTCGCGACGGTGCATTCGGCGTTGACCGCGATGGAACTCTGGTAAATCCTGCAAATGGTATGCGTGTGCAGGGCTGGATGGTTCAGGAAGCTGAAGGTGCTCGCGTTTTGAACACTTCTGGCAACGTTGAGGATTTGATTATTCCGATTGGTCAAAAGCTTGACGCAAAAGCAACAACTGTTGTGAATTATGCTTGTAACTTGGATAAGCGATTGCCCGTTCTGCCTGCGAATGCAAACCCAGCAGAAATTCTGGAGTCAACTTGGCAAACTCAGTTTAAGGTTTACGATAGCTTCGGTAACACGCAGGAGCTGACAATTGCTTTTGCACGTGTGCCAGGGACGACAAACCAATGGCAAGGCACGGTCAATGTTTTAGACCCGATGACTGGTGCAAATACCGAAACGCGAACAGGCGTCGGCACAACTGACGGCGTTGGAAATACCTTCCTTTTGGAATTTGACAACTACGGTCATTTGATGCAAGTAACCGACACTGCTGGTAATGTTACGAACGAGGGCGGACAAGTTATGTTGCAAGTTTCGTACAATGTGCCAGAAGCAACAGCTGGAGCGGACGGCAATCCAACACGAGGTAACTTTATGATTAACCTCGGACAAACTGGAACGTCGAAAAACTCTGTAACACAGTTTGCCGAAACAAGTACCACAAAAGCATACACGCAAGACGGCTATGCAATGGGTTATTTGGAAAACTTCAAGATTGATAACTCCGGTGTGATTACTGGCGTGTACTCGAACGGTATTCGACAGGACATCGGACAAATTGCTATGGCGAGCTTTTCAAATCAAGGCGGTTTGGAAAAAGCTGGTGAAAACACCTATGTCGAGTCAAACAACTCTGGCTACGCAAATATCTCGACTTCGGGAACCGTCGGCAAAGGTAAGCTGATTGCTGGCACTCTTGAAATGAGTAACGTAGATTTAGCAGACCAGTTTGTCGATATGATTGTAACTCAACGCGGTTTCCAGGGCAACGCCAAAACCATTCAAACTTCGGACACGATGCTTGAAACAGCACTGAGCCTGAAACGCTAACCATAAATAATTGGGGATGTGGTCTTTGTAAAAATGGCTGCATCTCCACTTAAAAATCGCAACCCACATTCTGAAAATTTTCTCGTCTTTTCAAAACCGACACTAAACACGCCGACATCCAAACATTACCTAAAGATAAATTATAGCTTGCTAAATTCATCAATCTCAACATTGTTGGTATTTTAAGCCTGTGAAACGGAAATGCTTTTTTGCTTTTTATGTCGCAAAAAGTTTTATCGACGGCTTAAAAGTTAATTGTTCAAACTTGAAATGAAGGAGCCTTCTCAAAAAGCGGAAAGGCATTTATTTTAAGCTTTTTGACTAATACGCGTTAGACGAATTACGCTCCGAAAAGTGAATGCCCTTAGCCGAGCGGATTAAGCTTTTGGTACATGATGGACGGCAAATGGCGACATCCCCGCCACGGATGGCGGTTCAAAAATTGGCATCCGTGCCAATTTTTGAACTTCGAGTTTGTACGCTAACGGTGCAAGATGCACAGTTAGCGTACAAACATCGTGGGCTTCTGTGCCGCGTCCATCCTTGGACGCAAACTTAAGTGCCGCCACGGACGCAGGTCAATTTACAATATCTGCATACTTAATTATTGTAAATTGACTTTCGAGTTTTTCAAAAACTATATTTTTGAAAAACATCGCCAATTCTTGAACCGCCCTGTGAGTTGCACATTCGGTGAATCGAGCGTAAACGGCAGATTGATGTTTTCGCAGTTGGTGATTTTCAATGTGGCGAAAAAGTCGCACAGAAACAAAAAACTTGACAAAAATCAGCAAAGACTTTCTCGAAAAGAATAAAATGTCGGAGAAGTGAAGATTTGTCAAAGGATTTAATCGCTCTTGATTTTTTGTTTGGATGGTAGTATATTGAGGCGTAGGAAAAGAAAATGATTATCCTGAAAAATGAAGAGCAGATTGACGGTATCAGAAAATCGTGCAAGGAAATTGCGAAGTTGTTTGTTGAGTTAAAGGATTTTATTCAACCTGGACTTTCGACAAAGCAAGTTGATTCATATTGCGAGGCTTTTATGCGGAAAGCAGGCGGTGTGCCTGCGTGGCCGACAAACGGTTTTCCCGCTGCGAGTTGCATTTCTATTAACGAAGAAGTAATTCACGGATTGCCTTCGCGGAAAAAAATTATTCAAGACGGAGATTTGGTGTCGGTCGATTTAGGAATGATTTTGAACGGATACGTTAGCGATGCGACAGTTACGTTTCCGATTGGGAATGTTTCGCCAGAGAAGCTGCGGCTTTTGGAAGTCACGACAGAATGCCTTAATCGTGCAATTGCTGCATGTAAGGCTGGGAACCGCTTGTCCGACATCGCCCATGCCGTGTATAACCTCGCAACCGAAAACGGTTATGGCGTGGTTTACGATTATTGCGGGCACGGCGTCGGCTTGAAAGTCCACGAGCCGCCGAGTGTGTTTAATGTTCCGATGCCGAAAGCTGAAAACTTGCGGATAAAGCCCGGCATGGTGCTGGCACTCGAACCTATGATTAACCTTGGTACGCCGAATGTGAGTGTAAAAAAAGATGGCTGGACAGTCGTTACCGATGACGGTTTGGCTTCGTGCCACATGGAGCACACTGTCGCTGTGTTTGAAGACCACACTGAAATACTTAGCAAGCTATAAACGCAAACGGCTGCCGCACTTTTTGTGCGGCAGCCGTCAAACAAAAAGACAAAAGCCTTGAGTTTGCCCGTGGCGTCTTTACATCGCTTCGAGGCGTTTGATTAAATACGGAAACACAGCTTCAAAGTCAACACCGTAAGTGTTATAGTTTTCGTGCGAAACCGTTTCTTTAATCGCCGCTTCAACAAAATCAGCCGCCAACGAATAGGCTTGCTCCAAGGTTGCGTTACGCATCAAAGCTCCAGTACACACACTTGCAAAAATGTCGCCTGTGCCGTGGAAACTTCGCGGCTGCTTGTTGTGAAAGTAATGTGCGAACTTTTTGGTTTCGCTATTGTACGACACAATACCAATCTTGCCCTGCACGCCTTTTATCGTTCCTTGGTCTGAATTAAATTCGACACCTTTAAGCACAACTTGCTTGGCACCCAGTTTTCCGAGTGCTAAAAGTATGTGCTTAATATATTCCTCATCGTACTCGCCAGCTTTTTTATATGGCAGCCCCAACATAAATGAAGCTTCCGTAATGTTAGGCAAAACGACATCCGCCATTTCAACTAACTTTGCCATTTCAAATGCAAACTCTTGCGTAAATCCTGGATACAATGCTCCGTTATCTGCCATGCAAGGGTCAACAATTCGCAAAGTTTTTTCCGAAGTAAAATCCGCAAAGAGCTTTTTCATCAAATTGATTTGCTCAAACGAACCCAAGTACCCAGTGTAAATTGCATCGAACAAAAAGCCTTCTTTCTTCCAGTGATTGCAAATCGGCGTAATTTGGTCGGTTAAATCGTCAAAGGTAAAACCTTTAAACATCGTGTGCGTTGAAAGAACCGCCGTCGGTATAATCGCAGTTTCCGAGCCCATCGCCGAAATAATCGGCAAAGCAACGGTAAGCGAACATTTTCCAACGCAAGAAATATCCTGAATCGTAACAACTCGTTTCATATTCTCTCCATTATCCTCGATGACAATAATTATAAACTAATTTAATTTTCTGTAAAGCAGGCAAATTTTTTTCGTGACAAACATTTCACAATTTTCGCTGCACAACAATTTAATATCGCCATTCACCGAAAGTGCAGCCGATGTGGTGCCTTAAAATCTTTGTGTATTTTAAGGCACCTAGCATGTTCAAATACTTTTTTGGAAATACGCAAATTGCGTCGACTGAACTTTGCGGGTATTCGGTTATTGCTTTCCATAAAAGTAGGTATGAATGCGGCTGATTTCCGCCGCATTCATACCCGTGGATAAACTCAGCCGTTTACAAACTCCCAAAAACGCAAAGAAGTTCAATCGTTTGGCAGATATTAAAGATAAAAATCCATATATTTCTTCTGGAACGAAAAAAGGGCTTGACTTTTTTTTTAATTTTGTGTAAGATACGAAGTACATTTGGAGCGATGGCCGAGTGGTTGAAGGCGGCGGTCTTGAAAACCGTTGAGCTGAGAGGTTCCGAGGGTTCGAATCCCTCTTGCTCCGACCTGGAAAGATGCGAGAGTGGCCGAATCGGGCTCCCTGCTAAGGAGTTGTTCCCCAAAAGGGTTCCGGGGGTTCGAATCCCCCTCTTTCCGTAAATTTGCGAGGTAGGTTTGCCCGCAAGGTTTTGCATTTTTGGCGGTGTTTGTCGCTTTTTATGTATTGTTTTCTCCAAAGCCATCTGGTTTTGGCGATTTTATCATGAGGCTATAGCTCAGCTGGATAGAGCGTCAGATTGCGGATCTGAAGGTCGGCAGTTCGAACCCGCCTAGCCTCATTATTTGGGTTCTGCCGCTTGAAACGAATGCCCGCGAGGACAGCGGTACCACTGGAGAGATGCGAGAGTGGTTGAATCGGGCGGTCTCGAAAACCGTTGTTCCTGCAAAGGTTCCGGGGGTTCGAATCCCCCTCTCTCCGTTACTTTTACCGAAAGCGGTAACTTTGGAGAGATGTCCGAGTGGTTGAAGGTGCACGCTTGGAAGGCGTGTATGCTGAAAAGTATCGGGGGTTCGAATCCCCCTCTCTCCGTAACACGCGAAAAGATACGCCTAAAAGCCCGCGAGTTGAGACTTTTTAGAAATGTCCGGGGCTATGCAAGGAGCGTTTTTCAAACCCCGTCAGATTCGGAAGAAAGCAGCGGTAGAAAGATTGTTCTTGTGCCGTAGATTCCCGGGCTTTTCTAAGAAGTTTCGCTTTTTGCCTTACCGTTGAAAAATCCACAGCAATCCAGTTGACATTCTCCAACAAACTATGATAATGAAACCTATGAATCATAGCGTTAGTTTACAAAGCTTAAATTGGTTGCCGCATAATCGAAAGCGGCTTGAAGCCTTGATTGCAGAAAAATCTTTTGCCGGAAATTATGCCGTTTTTGATTGGGATTTTACTTGCATTTTTTATGACGTGCAAGATAACTTATTTATGTACCAGTTGGAAAATATTTATTTCAAGATGACACCGCCTGAATTTTCGAAAATGCTTCGAGTTGACATTGGGCAGGATGTGCCTTTGAGAAATACGGCAAATTGTGCTGGAAGAGCTTTGACTGCTGGCGAACTCTCGGCGGACTTGGACGATTTGTATGAGTTTTTGTATGCGGAGTATGCAGGGTTGGGCGGAACGAAAAGCCTCGAGGCTGTAACCGCGACGGATGAGTATCGCACGTTCAAAGCAAAGATGATAGTGCTGATGCTCGGAGCGGCTCGGACGTTCAGCATTGACTTGTGTCAGCAGGTGAGTACTGGTATGAGTATCGCGGAACTGGAGGCTCTCACCGAAAAGGCGATTGACAAGTCGCTAACAGATGAAATCCGCATTTACGAAATGCTTTCGGCTGAAACGCTGCCAGGGAAGGCTGGGCAGGTTAGTAGCCGTTGGCGAAAGGGCATCCGTATGCAACCTGAAATGCAAAATCTGATAAATACGCTAAATGCGAATGGAATTGAAACTTATGTTTGCTCGGCTTCGCAGGAAACGCCCGTGCGTGTTTTCGCAACCAGCAAAAAATATTGCTACAATATACCAAGTGCTAATGTTTTCGGGCGGCGACGGCTTTTAACTGAGGCGGGCATCCTGACTGCGGAAAACGATAACTCGATTCCGCCGACGCTTCGTGAGGGAAAAGCTGAAGCAATTAAACGCTTGATAATGCCGAAGCACAACGACAAGCCGCCTATTTTGGTTGCAGGCGATAGCGACGGTGATTTTTTTATGATGGATGCTTTTAAAGACAATGCAGTTCTGTTGGTCTTTGACAGGCAGTTTGATTCTTCGACAAAGATATTCGACGTGGTGCAAAAAGGGCTTACTGAGCGGAACACGCAAAATGCTTCCGTGCTGGTGCAGCAGAGAAATCCCGCAACTGGTGCATGCATTACCGAGTAGAAAGCCTCGCAACGCTCCGTCAAGCAAACCTTGAAGACACTCACATTCGCAGGAAAATGCACCAGCTTTTCGTACGCCTTTAGTTGATAAAACCTGCGTCAATTGCTTTTTTGAGTTTATATTTCAAAAGCATATTTTCTTTTTTCAGGGATGAAATTTCAAAGGTTTGCGATTTAATCACTTCATAAAGCTCGTTGGTTGAAAAAGCATTTGTGCCAACCAAGTCTTCCAGATACGCCATACGCGTTCGGAAATCGGTAGCGGCTTCTTCGCCAGCGAGATTAAAACTGTCATCGCTGTATTCTTCGTATTCGCCTTTGTCCAACTCGGCAAAGTGCAATTCCCGCGACGCTAAAACTTTTTCGGCGATGCGGTAAATGCCTTGCGAAATCAATGCTTCTGGTTTATACACCACAACTGGTAACCTCGAAGCAAGTGCGATGTCTTGCGTCGAGTCTTTTGAAATAATTCCCAGATGCTCCAAATCGACATCCAAATATTGCTTGCAGGAATTTCGAAGCTTAAAAACTTTATCTGCGTCTTCTGGTCTTTCAACCATATTCATAATTACGCGTGGCTTAAAACTTTCCAACTTGGCGATGAGCTTTTCAGTATTTTCGGCGTCAATTTTTTGCAACTCAGAAAGCAAACGCGGAATATAAAGACGCTGCATATTTTTCGCATCGGATTGCAGCTTTATGAGATACGCATTGCCTTGCGATTTTTTTGGAAACGAAGTTGTAACCATCCTGAACACCAAATTCTTCACAAAAAGATACGCATCCAAAATGGCAGTAACCGTAGGTGCTGTGATTAAAACACCCTGAGGTGAAAGTAAAAAAAAGTCGAGAATGCCTAGCGATGTCCCCGCACCCAAATCCAAAATTAAATAGTCGGCATCCAAACGTAAAAGACTCGCTATCAGTTTTTTTTGCTCGTAAATTTTGAGAGCGGCAAAACCTGGAAGCTCAGAATCGCCAGGAATAAACCGCAAATTTTTATATGGCGTGTCCAAAATAATCTCGTCGAAATCGGAATTGCCAGTTAAAAAAGTACCGATGCCGTGTTCGTTCCTTTGCATTCCTAACGCGAGATGTAAGTTCGATGCTCCTAAATCAAGGTCAGCTAGAACAACCGATTTGCCAGCTTGTGAAAGAGCAACAGCAAGATTTGCGGAAAACAAACTTTTGCCGACACCGCCTTTGCCGCTTGCGACGGGAATAATTTGCATAAAGCCTCCAAGTGTATTTTATGAGTTTATCGAAAAATGCACTGCAAGTCAATAGGTTTCTAAAATCAAACAAAATTGCAAAACAATAAAACACAAAATAATTTCACCGAATGCAGGTGCAACACACTGACGAGAGCCGTTAGATGCGGCTCTCTGCTTTGAAGATGCAGTTTGCTTTTATCTGTTTATGTTCAAACTGTTTGGCGGAAAATTCCTTCAGAATTTTCCGCCCACTTTTTAGCTTCGTTTAAAAGCTTTTGATAAAAGTTGGATAACGTGCGGCGGTTTCACCGTCGCACGTTATCCTGTGTATAAGCTCATCCGTTTACAGATACCGAAAAAATATTCACAAATAACATTTGTCTTGCAAACGGCGTCGCTTTTGGATATACTGTTTGGCAAGAGGTTAGAATGTTGGAAATGTACACGGACGGTGCCTGCTCTGGAAATCCGGGACGAGGCGGTTGGGCTTGGGTGTGGGTTTTGGACGGTGAAGTTGTGCAGCAAAATTCTGGTTCGGATAAAAGCACAACAAATAATCGGATGGAGCTTTTTGCAGTTATTTCTGGGCTGGAGCATTTTTCAAAGTCGCCGCAGCGAGTAAACGGTTTGAAAATTTACACCGATTCGAGTTACGTTCAACAGGGAATTACCACGTGGATTAAAAACTGGAAAAAAAACGGCTGGAAAACCGCAAGCAAGCAACCCGTAAAAAACCGCGAACTCTGGGAAACTCTCGACACGCTTCAAAGCAATCTCAACGTCGAGTGGAACTGGGTAAAAGGACATGCCGACAACAAATTCAATAACCTTTGCGATTCACTTGCCGTCGAAGCCTGCAAAAAAGCCTGACAGTTGCAAGCTCGTGTAAACTTTTTCTGGCGTGAAAATATAAAACAGCAAGCCAGTTTGAATTTTTGAACTGTCGTTAGTGTTAGCAGCGTGCGTATTCCTAAAAAGTACTGGAACAGGATGGCAACCGTTCGGTTGCCCGTGAGTTGCACTTTCGATGAATCCTTTGTGCGTAAGTCCTGTTGAAATCCAAACCGCACCTTGATTTTTTTTCTTTCTTACCATATAATGCGGAAGTTTTTGGGGGAATTATGGCAGAATTATTGGCACCATGCGGAAGTATCGAAACATTAAATGCGGCAGTTGCAGAAGGTGCGGATGCCGTGTATCTTGGCTTAAAAAACTTTAACGCTCGCATGCGGACTTCCAATTTTTCGTGGTCGCAATTCCAAGCCGCAGTTGACAGTTTGCACAAACGCGGGAAAAAAATTTACGTAACTTTTAACACGGTGATAACTCAAGAAGAGCTTCCCGAAGCGTTTGCTACTTTGGATTTTTTGCAAACAGTGCAGCCAGACGCAATTATCGTGCAAGACTTCGGCGTGCTGCAAATGGTGAGAGATTTTTTCCCGAAGCTAAAAGTTCACGCCTCAACTCAAATGAACATCGCGAGCAGCCGAGCGGCAAACGCAATGAGTCGTGCAGGAATTTCGCGGGTTGTACTTGCACGCGAGTTATCGCTCGATGAAATCCGTGCCATCAAAAAAAACTCGAGCTGCGAGTTGGAAGTTTTTGTGCATGGAGCTTTGTGCATCAGTGAGTCAGGACTTTGCTTATTTTCTAGCTTTCTCGGCGGCAAATCCGCAAACCGCGGAATGTGTACTCAAGCCTGCCGTCGTTTATACACAGTTGCAGACAACGAGCGAAACACAAGTGGCTACTTTTTTTCGCCATACGATTTGCAGCTTTTGAAATTCATTCCAGAATTGGTTGAGGCGGGCGTTACTTCGTTTAAGATTGAAGGTCGCATGAAAAGTGCCGAGTACGTCGGAACGGTTGTTGCCGCATATCGGTGCATGCTGGATAACTGGCAAGCCGACCGCCGTGCAGCATTTGAAACCGCCCGCCGCATTTTGGAAAACGATTTCGCAAGGCAAAAAACGACTTTCCTTTTTGACAATGCAACAAACGCCTCCCTCGACAAAACACTCAATCCTGAGCAGGACGCAGGAACAGGCATATACATAGGCACGATTGCCGAGCAAAAGTTTTTTGCCAAAGACAAAACCTCCGACAAATCGCAGACAGCTTCGGATGCACCAGAAATCGAAACGCAGTTTGTGCGGCTGAATCATAGTTCAGGATTTGTGCCAGGCATAGGCGACTCGATAAGGCTTCACCGCAAAGACGACACTGGCAGAACAAGCTGGAAAATAAAAACGCTAAAAGACCACACAGGCGAAACGTTTTTTGAAGTTCCTAAAAACTTTGAAGTTGGCGACAGCGTCTACCTTTTGCAAACAAAAGCAATGAACAAGCATTACGCCGACGTTTTGCCGAAAACCTTTGCAGCGTTCAAAAAAAAGCCTAACTTGAGTGCAGCAAATCTCGAAAGAATTAAACGCCACCTTGCCGAAAAGTTTTTGAGTGCAGATGAAACGTTGCCGAAAGGCAAAACCGAAAAGCAGAAAAAGCCGAACTTGCAAAAAAAGCAAAAAGCCAAAATTTTTCCAGACGGATTTTATGTGCAAGTTTCTTCGATTAACGACGTGCATGCACTTCTCGCCGCAAAGCCTTCACGCGTTATTGTCAACTTAAACGAAGACACCGAAAAATTTTTGAGCGACAAAACAAAAAGCTTGCCGTTTACACGTTCAGAAATTATTGTGTCGCTTGACCCCTTTGTCGGTGAAAACGATTTGCAAACGCTTGAACCGAAAATCTTCGCAATGATGGAAGCAGGAATCAAAAATTTTATCGTCAACAATCCCGCTCACATTTCTATTTTGCGAAACGAAAAAGTCAACCTCATTGGCGGAGCTTACCTTTATATGTTCAACCGCTTCGCCGTCAAATGGCTCAATGAAAACGGCATCTCAAAATGTATTTCGCCACTCGAAAACTCACTTGACAACTTGGAGCACACGCTCACGGAGTTTCCGCCGAACAAAAAAGACGACGCACTCATCACGGTTTTTAACTATCCGCCGCTTTTCAGAATCCGCCGTCCGCTGCCGCAAACTTACTCATTCACGCATCTCACCGATAAACTCGGTGCCGCATATCGCGTGCTTTCCACTCCGTCGCAAAGTTTCGTGCTGCCCGAAAAGCCTTTCTCGATAACCGAAAAAATCGCCTCGTTACAAAAAAAAGGCTTCCAAAAATTCGTCATCGACTTTTCGCACACTGCCGTCCGAAAAAACGACTACAAATTCATTTACGCCGCGTGCCTCAACAGCGAAGGAATTTCCGACACATCCAAATTCAACTGGAAAGAAGGCTTTTACAACACCGAAAAAGTCGAAAACCTCAAACGCAATTTTGTTCCGACACAAAAATAGTATTTTTTCACCGAAAGTGCAGCCGATGTGGAACATTAAAATCCTTTAAGGATTTTAATGTTCACTAACATGTTCAAATGCATTTTCGGAATACGCAAATTGCTTAAAACTTGCGAATATTGCGTACAAGGATGAACGCGGTATAAAGGTACTATCACTATCGAGTTTTTTCGAGATGCCCTAAAGTAAATTTTCGTAACGCCGAAAATAAACCAGTAACCGTGTATAAGTTTTGATTTTTGATTTAACGACCGATTTGAAGGAGACAAGATGAAAAAATTACTCAGTGTTATTTTAGCTGTTGCTGCTAGTTCGTTGCTGTTATTTGCAGGCGATGTCGCAAACCTTGTGAATTTAGGCTTTTCACCTGATGGTATGACTTACGCATTCGGCGAGTACGGAATAACCGACCAAACCTACCGCTCATACGCGGAAATTTATATTGTTGACGTTGCAAAAAACGATTTTGTCAAAAGCGGTATTTTCAAAACTAGCCCGTCGGCTTTGACTGCAAACAAAGACAGCAAGTCTGTGTTTCTGGCTTTACAGAATCGGGCTGGGAATGCCTTGTCTAAAAACAGAATCGCCGACAAAAATGCTGGCCGTCCGATTTATGCACAAAGCGAAAAAACAAAAGAACACACCAATTTCACTTTTCGCGATTTTGAAACAAATTATGAATACACAGTTGTTTTACATAAAGCGATGAAGGACGGAAATGCAGCATTTCATTTGAGCATTGATGTGATTGCACCTGACGGCTCAAAAAAAACATATACGCTTGGGAACAAAAACTTTTTTCGTCCGGGCGTCAAAGACTATAATATCAAGCGTATTTTAATCAACAATGCAAATTCGGCGTTGGTTTTTATCGTGGAAAAAATCGTCCGTGACAAATCGGGCGATTGCGTGCGATACATGGTCGAAACGATTAAACTTTGAGCGTATTCGCAAAAAGCTTAGCCCGCGTTAGCAATGTGAATAAATTCATCGTGCGGAAACCCAAAACAATGCAATGAGGTTTCTGCACGATTAATTAAAAGCTAACAGCTTCGGTTAATAATTTTAAACCTACATTAACATATTTGTGTCAAATGAGCTCTTTTTTTACGTCAACCAAAAATCGGTGAACACTGTTTGTTGTCGCGTCCAATTTTTCAAAGGCTTTTTCCAAATCTCCGCCGGCACGAGCGATAAATGTTATATCTTTAATCAGTTCTTTGACGGTTGTGGAAATATTTTTTGAGTTTTCGCTTGTCGCCGTTGCGAGTTTGCTCATTTCCGTGGCAACAACCGCAAAACCTTTTCCACTTTCACCTGCGTGTGCGGCTTCGATGGCGGCATTCATACTGAGCATTTTTATTTGCTCGGCGATGTCTTCAATCATGGTCGCGATTTCGCTGATTGAGGTGATGTTTTTCTCGGTGTAAGAAATTCGTGCCTGCGTGGAAGCTAATGCGTTTTTGCTTTCGGTGAACGAAGTTATTAAATTTTTTGCTTCATCGGTTTTTTCACTAAGTTTATCGCTCGACACTGAAAGTTTATGCTGCGTTTCAGTTTGCAGCAACTCGTGTGCTTTTTTTAATTCTTCGTTGGTTTGCAGCAAGTTACTGTATGCCGCCTGCACCGTTTTAAGCTCAGTAGTTATCTTTTCGGCTTGTTGCTGCAAGTTGCGGTTTTCAGCTTTTAGCTGCATATTCTCCGACGCGGACGCTAAACCACTGCTTGAACTGTAAACTGACGAGCTGCTTGTCGCGTTCGAGCCGAAAGTTGCAGCTCCGTGCTTCGCGTCGGCAACTGACGAGCCCTCGGACGCTAAACCGCTACTTGAACTGTAAACTGACGAGCTGCTTGTCGCATTCGAGCCAAACGTTCCAGCTCTGTTTGTCGCGTCGGCAACTGACGAGCCCGCGGACGCTAAACCGCTGCTTGAACTGTAAGCTGACGAGCTGCTTGTCGCATTCGAGCCGAAAGTTGCAGCTCCGTGCTTCGTCTCGGCAACTGATGAGCTCGCGGTCGCTAAACCGCTGCTTGAACTGTAAACTGACGAGCTACTTGTCGCATTCGAGCCGAAAGTTGCAGCTCTGTTTGTCGCGTCGGCAATTGACGAGCCCGCGGACGCTAAACCGCTACTTGAACTGTAAACTGACGAGCCGCCTGCCGCGTTCGAGCCGAAAGTTGCAGCTTCGTGCTTCGTCTCGGCAACTGACGAGCCCGCAGTCGCTAAACCGCTGCTTGAACTGTAAACTGACGAGCCACCTATCGCATTCGAGCCGAAAGTTGCAGCTCCGTGCTTCGCGTCGGCAACTGACGAGTCCGTAGTCGCTAAACCGCTACTTGAACTGTAAACTGACGAGCTGACTGTCGCATTCGAGCCGAAAGTTCCAGCTCCGTGCTTCGTCTCGGCAATTGATGAGTCCGCGGTCGCTAAAACGCTGCTTGAACTGTAAACTGACGAACCGCCTGTCGCATTCGAGCCAAACGTTCCAGCTCCGTGCTTCGTCTCGGCAACTGACGAGCCCGCGGTCGCTAAACCGCTGCTTGAACTGTAAACTGACGAGCCGCCTGCCGCGTTCGAGCCGAAAGTTGCAGCTCTGTTTGTCGCGTCGGCAACTGACGAGCCCGCGGACGCTAAACCGCTACTTGAACTGTAAACTGACGAGCTGCTTGTCGCATTCGA
>CALAEM010000006.1 GCA_937890985.1 uncultured Treponema sp.
AGCTAAAATTAACCGCAGATAAAACAATTGAAATAAGCAGCAAGTATCCGTTGGTGCGGCTGGGAGGAGATGATGGGGTCTGTAGTATTAAAATCGGGGGTACTCCGTCACGGGCAAATGCTGCATATTTTACTGGCACACATTTATGGGTATCAGTTGCTGAACTGAAAGGTCAAATAATTACGGATACAAAAGAAAAGATAACCGATGAGGCTATTCGGCATTCTAATGTAAAATTAATACCGAAAGGAACTACTCTTCTCAGTTTTAAATTATCTATTGGCAAAACAGCGATCGCAGGTGCAGACTTATATACTAATGAAGCCATTGCAGCATTAATACCTAAAGATAATAGTACAATTTTGAATGAATTTTTATTTTGTCTTTTCAATAGCAATGTAATTGATTTGGAAAATGTCGGAAATAAAGCATTCGGAAAAAGTTTGAATAGCGCATATCTGAATAATGAAGTTCAGATACCTCTTCCACCTCTGGATGTCCAACAACAAATTGTTGCAGAATGCGAGAAAGTTGATGAAGAATACAACACTGTGCAAAAAACTATTGAAGAAAATAAACGGAAGATTGAAAAACTAATGAGCGAAGTAAAAGGGGAAATGAAAAGATTAGGCTCTGTTATTTCACTAGAATATGGAAAAGCACTGCCGGAAAATAAAAGAATTACCGGTCAATATCCGGTAATGGGTTCCAATGGTATTATTGGTTATCATAATGAATTTTTAGTTGAAGGACCCTCAATAATTGTCGGACGAAAAGGCTCAGCAGGAGCCGTTAATTGGGTGGAGGAAAATAATTTTCCTATTGATACTACATATTATGTTCATTTATTGACAGATACTATGGATTTAAAATTTGTATATTATAGTATTGCAAATATTGGGTTAGAAACAATGAATTCAAGTATAGGTGTACCCGGATTGAACAGAAATGACGCTTATGCAATAAATATCCCTGTGCCTTCTCTTGAGGAACAGCAGTGCATTGTACAAGAGATAGAAACTTATGAAGCCGAGATTGTTTCTGCAAAAGCGGTATTGTCCGCTTGTGCAGAAAAGAAAAAAATGATATTGGATAAGTGGTTGTAGAATAATCAGATAATTTAAAATTATATTAAGGGGATATAAAACATGGGAGAATGGTCAAAGAAAATTGGAGAATATGGTGAGAATCTGGTAGAAAAAATTTTATCTGCTGTGGGATGGACGGATTTACAGAAAGGTATTGAAATAAAGTGTTCAAATGAAGAACATACTAATACAAAAGGTAAGCCCTTGAAAACGCATGGAATAGATTTTTTATATTCATACATGAGTCCTCTTGTTGATGGGCAACTAAATAATGTCATTATATCATCTAAATTTCAAGCAAAAAAATATCCGAATAATCCAACGACGAAATTTAAAGATTTTATGAAAGATTTAATACATACTATTGATTGTTTTGATAATTCTACTCAAAAGGAAAATGTCATACAGTTGTTTAACTTTACTTCTGTAAATAGTGTTGGTGTATTGTTTTGGTTGAATAATGATAAAACAAGTATCGATGATTTAATTGCGAAAGTTGCTGCAGCAAGACTAGATGCTATTAGAGATAGCAGTATTTATATTATCGATAATAAGCGAGCTTGTTTTATATTAACTGTAATGAGTTTTGTAAAAAGTAATCCGAAATATAAATACTCATTTTGGTATCCTTCAACCGGACGGAATGTTAATCCTCAAGAAAGACCTGATACAGGAACCTTTCTTCCTGTTGAATACCTTAATTCAAGTATTATTCCAATAAAATTAGAAAATGAAGACAATCACAAGGAAACTTGCCTACTCTTAGCGAGTGTAGATAACTTTGAAACCGATGAATGTATACGCTTAATGGGTTTAGCAAAGGATATTTCAAAAAATCTAGTTGGAGAAGTAATTCTTGCATTTCCTGATTATAATGAATTAAAACATAAAAATGATAGTAATCGAGCAAAACAATCATTTGAGGATAAAAGTTTTACTGATACAGTAAAAGTAAAAAATTATACAGATATTTTAGGAGGATTTTAATTATGACCATACAACATAAAGATATAAAAAAATTTATCCCTTATGGAGAAATGTTACGCGGATATGCAAATCAGAATGTAATATCAAAAGCAGATATACATAGAATATTAAGAGAAAGAGGCATTTTCACTTTAAATCAAGAAAAAGTATACACAGTGCCTATTTTACAGACCTTATTGTTATCTCCAAAAGAATTTGAAGAAGTACGGCATTCTTTTTCTGAAAAAGAAGACAATGAAAAAACTATATCAAGAGAAATAACATGGGGTTCGGGTGACTCAATATTTATTCCGGATATTTTATCAGTTAATGAAGATGATTTTATAAAAAAATATTTACCTACTTGTGAACTTGAAAGACCTCCACACTTTAAAAAGGCAGATAATAATCCAAATTATCTCACTGCGGACTTTATGCTTATAAGACATGATAGAAATAAATCTTGGTTTGAGCAAACAAATAAATTCCCGGGGAAAATAGAAATTATTAATGAACAAGGCAAGGGGCATATCATAATGACCTATACATCACCTGAAACAAAAGATTTGGCAGAACAAATTGTAAAATCACAAGTCAAAAAATACAAACAAAAAGGTCTTATTTCTGAAGATGAAAAGTTAAAGAAGATTATTTTTTCAGAATTTACCAATGAAAGTAGATTTATTTTTTTCTATAGATTAACAACTCAATTAGATACAGATTATTTTATTTGTAAAAATATAAAAGATATATCTATTAAACCTGAAGAAGATATGCTTCTACCTGACGAAATCAAATGGATGGATAATATGAAAAAAATATTACTGTCAGGTGATAATTTAGATAAGAAATTTTTTATGAAAGATCAAAAATATCATAAATCAATTCTTTTGTGTAGTGTTGAGGCAACATTTGCATATACCTATAAAGATTCAAAGGGAGAAATGAGTTTGAATTTAGGATTTCCTGATTTTACATCGAAAATTGGTAATGCAGAATTTGAAATAAATATATCACAATTCAATACCGAAAAAAGGGTTGATGTAAAGACAAAGAAAAAATTAAAATCTCAATTATTGTCTGAGATGGATAAACAAAAAATTATTGTGTACAATAAATTCTTAGAAGACATGAAGGGAAAATAATTGTGATAACATATTTAGATGCATATATATCAACAAATTCTCTTCATTTTGTAGGGAATAAAATTGCTGATGAAGGTATTTCATTGTCAAAAAACACCATCGTAATTGACCATAAGTTAGAACAGAATTTAATATCCTATTTCCTTACCCCCTTTACTTCCGAAGAATTTTATCAATTTTATCATGAAATTGATTTAGCTTCGAATGAAGTATATACCTATGTTTCAAAAATTTTTGATAATGGAGAACAACTTTATGAACAATCCGTCAATTTAGCTCGCCACCTCTACGAACAAAGTACTCACCCTAAAATTAAGGGTGGAGAATTTTATACTGTCTATTTCAAGGACTGTATTTTAGACGGCGAAACACTCGATGCAGTAGGTTTGTTTAAATCTGAAAATAAAGACACCTTTTTAAAAGTTTTACATGAAAACGGTAATTTTAACTTGCAAAGTGAAAAAGGTATCAATATTAAAAAATTGGATAAGGGTTGTCTCATTTTTAACAAAGAGCGAGAAAACGGTTATGTAGTTGCTGTAGTAGATAATGTTGGAAAAGGTGCTGAAGCCCGTTATTGGCTTAATGATTTTCTACATGTTCGTCGCCGTAAAGATGAATATACCAATACCCAAAATTTTATGACCTTAGCAAAAAACTTTGTTACACAAGAGTTGTCCAAAGAGTTAGGCACTACAAAAGCCGATCAAATTAATCTTTTGAATAAATCTTTAGATTTTTTTAAAGATAAGGATACTTGTGATATCGACGATTTTACCAATGAAGTTATGATTGAACCCGATATCATTGAAAAATTCCATCATTACAAACAACGCTGCGAAGATGAAAACGGTACATCAATAGACACTAGCTTTCCTATTTCTGAAACCGCACGAAAAAAACAGCAGCGATTGTTCAAACGGGTTATTCAATTGGATAAAAAAATTAAAATCGTTATCGACGGTAATAGCAAAAACATCGAACAAGGTACGGACAAAAAAGGTAAATTCTACAAGGTTTACTATATTGAAGAGAGTTAACTTCTCGCTTCCTAAGATTTCTAGGAAGTTTGCAAAATTTCAAAAAAAACTTTCACTTGTACATTTTCTCAAGGAGATTACTTTATAGGAAGAATTTTATTGAGCTTGTTGATAAAAGAATTATTTTGTGTGGGTTATAAAAAAATTATTCTTGATACAAATTTGAAAAATACAAGGGCTCAACATGTTTAGTAAATATTGGGGTTTAAGAAAATTCGAATCAACAAAGATTCTTGGACTAATCAAATTGGCGAGCTTCAATTATCTTTTGAATATGAATTGGAGATAAATTATTTTAATTATTTCTCAAATAGATGATTTTATAAAATTAAATTTTTAAATTTGCATAAAGTAATGCTCTAGTACTAAACTAAATAAAGTAGTATAATATTTCGATAGCACAAATCTCTGAGGTACAAATGTCATCAAGTAAAGAATATTTAACTTTTATTTTAGAGCAGTTATCTGAATTGGAAGATGTAAGTTATAAAGCGATGATGGGTGAATATATTTTATATTATCGAGGGAAAATTGTCGGCGGGATTTATGATGATAGATTACTTGTTAAACCTGTAAAGTCGGCAATAGATTATATGCCAAATGCAAATTATGATGTGCCGTATGATGGTGCAAAAGAAATGCTATTAGTTGATGATGTCGACAGCAAAGATTTTTTGACAGGTTTGTTTGAAGCTATGTTTGATGAACTGCCTGCACCAAAACCTAAAAATAAAAAAGTGCAATGAACATAAAACGCGTCGATAGATATAACGACAAAAGATTTTCAAAAACAGTTTTGTTGCAGAATGGTGCCTATGATATTGACGGCGAACCTTACGAAGTTGAAATTATAAATTCTGAATGTGCAGTAATTCGAGGAAAGGACACTGAAAAATATTTATCATTGATAGATAAATTTCGTTTTAATGCACCGCATATTTCACGGTTTATAAATTCAGATGGAACAAGAATTTTAAATTTTATTCCGACGGAACAATTTAGTCTGCCGTTAAATTTAATTCAGCCTTCGCAGTTTTATGTTAGTAAACAAAAACTTCAGGCTGTTAGTTCGTTTATTAAAAAACCTGAAGACATTTTTGTTCCAGTGATTCGTATGAATGACCGATATGTTTCATTGGACGGACACACGCGTTTATATTTAGCACATAAAAAAAGATGGAAAAAAGTTCGTGCAGTAATTTCATGTACCGATGATTGGATTTTGCAATTTGTTGAAGAGGCAAAAAAACGATGTATTTATTGTCCAGGCGATTTGCAGTTGGTATCACAAGAAGAATATGAAATATTATGGAATGCATATTGCGATAATATTTTCGGCATAAAATAACACAGACACTAACACTTGTGAATGCGTTAAGCGTGATATGCAAGTTAGCTTATGTTTTTAATGCAGCATAAAATTTATTTTTCTGCGTAAATGAGGCTGCTTTGGATGTAGCTTTTTATTTCAAAGCCGTGTCCCCATTTTTTTGCGTACTCGTTTGAAACTTCTTTGGAGATTATGTTTATATTGATAAAGCCGATTTTCTCAAAGGTGTTTTTTATCTGCTCCGCAGACCAAGCTCCGCCCACTCACGTTTTTACCATGTCAGGATCTGAAACCCACTCGCACGGTAATGCTCGTTTTAATGTGATGTCTGAAATTGCTGCTCGTCCGCCTTTTCGTAGGCAACGATAAATTTCGGAATACACGCTGTATTTATCCGTTGATAAATTTATCACGCAATTACTCATGACGAGGTCTAAAGAATTATCTGGAAGCGGAATATGCTCGATTTCACCAAGAATAAATTCGCAGTTTGTAAAGCCGTTTTTTAAGGCGATTTCCGAAGCACGGCTGACCATGGTTTTTGAGCTATCAAGCCCGAAAACTTTTCCGTCTTTGCCGACAGCTTTTGAGGCGATAAAGCAGTCGAGCCCTCGTCCGCAGCCCAAGTCAAGAACGGTTTCATTTAAGCGAGGCTTTGCAGCTTCTTGCGGATTGCCACAGCCGAGTCCGAGGTCGGCTTCTTTTGGTATGCCAGCTAAATCTTGTGCGGCGTAACCTATCGAAGCGGTTATCTTTTCGGCATCGCCTTTTACCGAAAGGCTTTCGCGTGCTAGATTTTCGTAATGCTCTTTAACGGCATCCTTGATTGCGTCTTTGTCGTAACTCATTTAACTTGTGTCTCCGTTCGTTTTTCTTTTTTGCTGTTGCCGTGCGTTGCAGCTTAGAACTGAGCTTAAATTATATTATTACATTGCAAAAAAGTCAACAAGAGCTTTCCATTAAGCACAAGGATTTTCTAGTGGGTTTTATGCAGTCAGTTTTGCGGAATTTATTTGCTTGATGGATATTATTCGGAAAGTTTAAAATAACCGCGTTTAAGCATTTTCATAAGGTTCATTTAATTTAAGTTTGACCAATTGGATTTTATGCCGACGATAAAACTTTCGAGGCGTTCAACGCAGATAAGCATTCGGTGAATGACGACAATGAGACATTTGAAAACGCTGATATTTTTAGTAGGTTTGATGTCTTGCAAAAATGGTTCTTTGCGGTATTGATAATTTTTTTGTTTTCAATATAATGGGGCTTCGGTTTTATGGAAAGCTTTTTGCTGCGCTTCGTTTCGATGTGTTCAATCGGTTGTAAAAGTCGCCTTGTTGGAGCAGGCAAAAAGGTTCAAGGAAGGTTTATGGAAAAATACACTTATAGTGCTGAAGACAAGTCGTTAATGACTCCGTTTGTTTATACGTTTTTTGTAAATCCGCTCATGCGTATTCTGCCAAGGTCGATTCCAGCAAATATAATCACCTTGCTTTCAAATAATTTCGTGACGGTTTCATTTTTAATAGCTTATATTAATTATCAGCATGGAACCAATTCGTTTTTGTGGCTCATTCCTATCTTATGTTTTGCATATATTGTCGGTGACTGCTCCGACGGAATACAGGCACGTCGCACAAAAACGAGTTCGCCTCTTGGTGAATATTTCGACCACTTTTTGGATAGCTTTGTAACGGGACTTTTAACAGGGACATTGATGCTTGCCTTTCGCGTAACAAATCCGATATTGCTTTTTTGCACGTATCAGTTTTTATATCTTGGGCAAGTGGGTTCTTTTTGGCAAAGGTTGTACGCGGGAATAATTAAATTTGCAAAGTTTAGTACCAGCGAGGGCGTTATGGCAATTGCACTGATGGCTGCGATTTATCCTATAAAGTATATTTATGAAGCGAACCAAAAAGTTATTATTTTTGGTTTTAGCATTCCGCAGATAATTATTTTCGCGGCATTTTTCGCAGCTGGTGTAACAGGCATAAGCTCAATCGCAGAAACAAAACGTTGCAGTATCAGACTTTGTTTACACGTGCTGTTTTCCGCATTTGTTGGGGCTGTGCTTATTTGGTTTGTGCATGCCTCGATTTTGTTGTTGACTATGATTATCATGCTTTACAATGTATTTTTTATTGAATCACTTCTCGCAGCAACTGCAAACAAACAAAAAGAATCGTTTCCAGATTTTGTTGTGCCGATAAGTTGCGTTTTATATTTTCTGCTACCGCAGTATACGCATTTACTTCTCATTTTGCAGGTAGGCTATTTGGCACTGCGAGTAATTATACGCTTTGCGATATTTTTTGTAGCATACAAGCAATATTGGCATTGGGTTAATCCTAAAATCGATGAATCTGCTGAAAAATAAAATAATGCTGATTGATTAAAAAGAGAGCTTTGAATTATTCAACTATTCAAAGCTCTTTTTTATTTAGTGATTGGTATCTTGCTTTAGTTGCTTAAAAAGGCTTGCAACAATCAGCACAATAATAAGCCCAAGCGGAAAGGCTGCAATAATCGCAAGACTCTGTAGTTGATTTAAGTTTGCTTCCGTTATGATAAGTGCAATCGGTAAAATAATAAACACAATCGACCAAAATGCACGCAAGCCTTTTTTGGGCTCTTCATTCGTTGAAACATTTCTTTGTGAATACGAAGCAATAACCATTGTCAACGCATCGAACGTACTAGAATAGAATGCTATCATTGTTAAGCTCAGCACGGCAATAAGGAGCTTCGGGTATGGAACTGTTTTTAATATTTCCATAATCACTTGTGCAGGGGCAGCATTTTCCAATGCGGCAGCTGAATCCAAAATACCGTGAGCCTGCAAATGCAGTCCGTAATTTCCCAAAATGATAAACGAGCAGTACGTTCCAGCTATGCCGCAAAGAATACCGCCAATGATTGTGTTTTTAATTGTTCTTCCTTCAGAAATTGTCCCAATGAAAAATGGCGTTGCGACAAACCATGCAATCCAATACGCCCAGTAAAACACAGTCCATCGTTGCGGAAAACCAGAACCGTCTGCCCCAGAAATACGCAAAGGGTCAAGCCAAGTGGACATCGGTATAAAGTTGTCAAGCATTTTTCCAATAGCTGTTACACCTGTTTCGATAATGTAGATTTTCGGCGATGCGATAAACACAAGTGCTAAAAGCACACTAAACGATAAAACCGAAATTTTCGCTAAATACGAAATGCCTTTAATACCTGCAAGCACTGCAAAAGTATACACAAATGCAATTAACGCTAAAATAGCAAGAGTGAGTAGTTTTGTCTCTGGAATACCAAAAAGATACGAAACCGTCATGGAAAGTAACGGCGTTGCAAGAGAAAACGTTGTCGCCGTTCCTGCCAAAAGTCCGATAACCGAAAAAACGTCAATCAACTTTCCAGTAAATCCATCGGTTTGTTTTCCCAAGATTGGGCGGCAGCTTTCAGAAAGTTTTTGCTTTGTGCCGCCCTTTACGTGCAGCATATACGCGAAGGCAACGGCAGGCACCAAATAAAAAGCCCAAGGCGTGATGCCCCAATGAAAAAGCGGATAGGTTGCCGCCCAGTCATGGCGAGCTCCAGCACTAAGCCCTTGTAGCCCGAAAGGATTTTCCGAATAGTAATACGCCCATTCAATCAATGACCAATACAAAATATCTGCTGCCATCGTGGAGGTAAAAATCATTGAGCCCCATTCAAAATTTGAATAACGAGGCTTTGAAATATTCCCCAATTTAATTGAACCGTATTTCGAAAAAGCTAAACCTATTGCAATGCACACAAGTGCAAACCCGAGTAAAATATAAAAAAAACCGAGCTTATTGACAAAAAGCGACCAAAGTGCATTTACGATTTTCATGGAAGCATTTGGAAATGCAATGATTAAACCAGTGATAATTGCAATTGCAACAAGTGGCACAATCGTGATAAGATAATCAATTTCAGATTTTTTTCCTTTCATACACATATCTAAAGTAACTCCTTAACCTTTTTATAATAATCTTTCGCATAGCGATACATTTTAAGCCCATATTCACCAAAGTTTACACCGAGAGCTTGTTTATAACACGTCCAAAGTGCCCACAAAAATCCAGCAAGTGAAACATAGCTATAAATACGGATACGCTCTTCCGTTGTTGCTTTCCGCCCAAAATACACAGAAATGATATGTTCCAATTCAGCTTCATTATAGTAAGCATAAAGTGTAAACATCGCAATATCAGCAAGCGGGTCGCACATTCCTGCATATTCCCAGTCAAGTAGAAAAAACTCGTCCCCGCGGATTAACACATTGTCTGGAACTAAATCAATGTGCGTCAGTGCAAGTGGCTTTTCCATTTTGTCGAGCATTCGCAGAAGCTCATCCATTTTTGAACGAACTTCCCGATAGTCATGATAAAAAATACCTTTTCGCTCTTCGGCAATTTTTTCATAGTAATCAATCCTTTCTTTGAAATCGAAACGATGTGAAACCTGAATATTTGAAGTGTGAACTTTGCGAGCCGCCTTCATGCAAAGCTCAATGTCCGCGTCATTATGTGCATCGGCATTATGTGCACCTTCAACAAACTTGGTGATTTTCACACCAGTGTTAGGATTAAAATACCGCACTTCGTCGCTTATGTTTAGCGGCTTAATAGCCATATAAACATCATATTCCTGCTGACGATTTATTAAAAGGTCAGTTCCTTCGCCTGGAATTCTAAAAATATATTTTTCGCCAGCCACTTGAAACAAAAAAGATTTATTTGTCATACCAAAGTGAAGTGGTTTAAAATCAGTAATAGAATGCTCAGGACAGTTAAACACTTTAGAGATTAGCTCAACCCATTCATTATGTGAAGAAATTAAATACGAGGGGTCAAAGGTTCTAATCTCATCCAAACTTTCAAATTCATAAACTTGGTTACTAGGTTGCTTATTTGCGTACATCGTAAAATCTTTGACGGCACGCATATAAACGTCTTCCCAGTACCAATCATCGGTATCGTCTCGGTGATAAGCTGCATCAATCAACGGTGCGATTTTTTGTGAAAATTCTCGCGAAAAATACACAGGCCCATACATAACCCAACCGCCTCGACCTCCGACACGAACGTCTTGTATTTTGTCGTGCAATCCTGTTTGCAAAATCCATTCCTTCGTTTTGCCTTCCACTTTCACGGCAGAGTACCATGAGTCGTATTCATGCGAATGATACATATTATCGCGAAGCCAATTATCGCTCGATAAAATATAAGTATTTTTTAATTTATCTTTTACGTGGTACAGAGTTGAAAGGTTGTTTTTTTCCTTGAAGTCAGGATTATACACCAAAGATACACCGTATTTATCAATCAAGTATTCAAAGCTGTCCTTCAAATAACCGACCACAACGGTAATATCTGTAACGCCAGCTGCGTGCAACTGCTCGATTTGCCGCTCAATCATTCTCTCGCCGAACACCTCTAAAAGGCCTTTGGGAATTGCGTAGGTAAGCGGTACAAATCTTGAGCCGAAACCAGCCGCCATAATAATTGCGTTATCGACACGGCAGTTCTCAAATTCCTGCAATGCAAAATCGGTTAAATGCCTTTTTCCAAAAAGCGGCATACCGTCTCCAGTTAAAAAACCGTTTTGCTCCATGTCAAAAAGAATTTTATTCACATATGCCAACGAAATCTTTAATTCTTTGGCAATATCACGCTGTGAAATTGAAGGCTTTTCTTTCATCAGCTTTATAATCTGAAAAATGCGTTTTTTCATACCACCTTTATAGCAAAAAAAGCGTTTACTGTCAAGTACTTTTTATTATAAAAGTGAACAAAAATAATTAAAATCAAGCAGAACTATTCGCGTTTATCAGTGTGCGTGCATTGTTCATTGAGTTTTTTATCGATGAGGGTTGACAGTTTTTTCGAGCGAATAAGATAAAAAATAACGCCCAAAAAAACAAGAAAAAACAAAATGCCGATTATTTTTATGGCGTGACTGCCTGCTGAACCAAAAAAATAAACGAAAAAAAACAATGCCGAAATGTTGCATAATGCTGCGATAGCATCATAAATTGCAAACTTAATGAAAGGAAAGTTTACAAAGCCAGTTGTCATCGAAACAACATTTCTAACACCAAACGGGATAAACCTTGTAACGATGTATGTAAAAACGCCATATCGCTGCAAAGCAAACATAAGACGGTAAGTGTTATCCTTATTGATGACTTTTGAAAAAAGCCCAGAAGAAAGCGTCCCGCGTCCAATCAGTCGCCCCCAGAAATATACCATATAATCACTCAATACTGCACCAAAATAAAGTGCGAGCAAAAACGCTGGGATTGAAGCTTTTTGACTTTGGCACATAACTGCCGACATTATTACAAGAGCATCTTCAGATATCGGGAGATTAAAGCCTCCCAAAAAAAGACCAATAAAAACCACAAGAGGAAAATATGACACATAATTTCCTATCCAATCCAAAATCGACGCAAGCATAGCACCTCATACTACATCATTTTTGAAAATATTTCAAGCCACAGCATCTCGATTTAGATTTTGTAAACGAAAAGCAATGCTGAGAAACGAATACAATAAGCGTTTTTATAAAAAATGTGCATCTCTAGCATATTTTTCAGCTTGCAAGTTTAGATGCATTTTACCCAAGGCGACGAACGTGTTGGGAAGAAACGATGTTTTAGAAAAATAGGATTTTTCCAAAACTAAAAAGCTAATTGGAAACACAGACGTTGCCCACTACCGAAATATCGCTATTACTGAATGAGGTGCACATTTCAAATATTAAGTTTTTTATTTGCCATAGGATAAATTACCCCCTTGAATAAAAAACCTATAATAGTGTATAATACAACAATGGGAGTTTATAATGTCTAAATTTGTATGTGATCTTTGTGGATATGTGTATGATCCGGCAGAAGGCGTTCCCGATAAGGGCGTTGCAGCTGGTACCGATTTTTCTGCCTTGCCGGCAGACTGGAAATGTCCGATGTGCGAAGGTGCAAAAGGACAATTTTACGAAGTAAAGTAGTTTTTTGTTCTACCGATTTTATCGCTGAAATCTAAATGCTGGGTTTCAGCGAATTCGGTTGTATCGCAGCGTATTAACGCAACAAAAAACATACTTGCGAAGATTTTGCTCGCTTTTCTTTTGGTAAACAGCGTTGTGTAATAAAAAATTTTGTTACACGCTTATTGCGTTGCTGTGTTTTTTGCTTTTTGTGTCGTTTGCGTTGGACATACGAACGGTACGCGGTGTTTCTATGCTTCCGTCAATAAAGGACGGAGAGCCTATTGTTATTTTTAAACAGGCATACGGTTTAAATTTGCCGTTTGTACGTAAACCTCTCATAAGTTGGGCTGCACCGAAAAAAAATGATGTGGTCGCTTTTTACATTGACAGTAGGATGGTTATCAAACGTGTATATTTAACTGGAGGCGAAAGCATAGCACACACTGAGATTCTCGGCGAAAAATACATAATTGCTGGCAACACGCAACTTGCTGTAACCGCCGAAGAATTCCGCACTTTGTGTGGCAACGGAGTGAATGCACGGGTTCCAGAAAATATGTTCTTAGCTCTCGGTGATAATTTTAGTCTTTCCGAAGATTCGAGGCTGTACGGATTTGTGTCCTATGAAAGCATTATTGGTAAGGTTTTATGCAAATAAAGAAACAAGCAGATAAAAGAGAAACCGGCAGAAAATATCGATACTTTTTTGTTTTTTTTGTCGTTGCAATTTTGATTTTAGCGCTGCTTTTTCAATTCGGTACGTTTATGCTTACAGGTGAAACTTCGCCATTGCGTATATCGAAGCCGGCAACCGTACGTGGCTCTATTTATGACCAAAATGGTTCGTTGCTTGCCTTGCAAACAAAACTGTATAATCTTTCGGCAAACAAAACCCTTGTGAACGACCCGCTTTTGTGTGCAAAAGTATTGTCTCCAGTGATAGGTTTAACTGAAGATGAAATTCTCAAAAAATTCGATTTAGCTCAGGCAAACTTTTTATACATCAAAAAAAAGATGACAGAAAGTGAAAAAGCCAAAGTCGCTGAAATCATCAGAGAAGAAAACTTAAAAGGTTTGATGCTCGAAGAAATTTTGAACCGCACCTATCCTGAAAATACGCTTGCGTCGACTGTAATCGGCTTTTTGGGTGATGACGGTTACGGTTTAGCTGGTATCGAGTACTCAGCTCAAAATATTTTGTCGCCACCTGAAAACACGGAAGGCTACACGGGCAGAGGCTTTAATATTTATCTAACGCTTGATAATCCTATCCAATATATTCTGCACAAAAAGGCAGAAGCCGCAATGAAAACTTGGCAGGCTGAAGGTATTATTTTTTTAGCTGCCAATGCAAAAACTGGCGAAATTTTAGGATATGTGAGTGAGCCTTCGCCTGACTTAAATAACTACACAAAAAGCACTCCCGACAAGCTAATTGACCGCACGTCAAACTATACTTACGAGCCTGGCTCTGTTTTTAAGATTTTTACGGCAGCAAGCCTTTTAGAACTAGGTTTTATAAATGAAAACACATCGTATTATTGCAACGGAACATATAATTTCAAAAACAGTGCCGTTGCACCAATTACTTGTTTAGCACCACATGGAAATGTTACCATCGAAGGCGTTATTCAAAATTCATGTAACTGCGGTATTGCTCACTTTTCGGAAAGTTGCCCGAATTCGGCTTTTTACAATAAGCTACGCGAATTTGGGTTCGGCACAAAAACAGGGATTGAGCTTCCCGGTGAGAGTGCCGGAATTTTTGCCACTCCAGATAAATGGACATTGCGTACAAAACCGACTGTTGCAATCGGTCAGGCGATAGGTGTTACTGCCCTCCAGCTAGTTGAAGCTGCAACTGTTTTCGCAAACGGAGGAGAACGCAGGGGAATTTCGCTGATTTCAAAAATAACCGACGCAGACGGCAAGATTTTATACCTTCATGAACCGCGCACATTGTCAAAACCAGTTTCTGCAAAAATTGCTTCGGATATGCTTAGGTATATGGCGGCTGAAAAAGGAATCGGACGTAAAGCTGGCTTGAAAGACGTTCCAATGGCTGTTAAAACAGGAACGGCACAAATCCCAGAAGGAAAACTCGGCTATAGTAAAACAGACTTCATTGCAAGTTGCATTGCCTTATTCCCTGCGAACGCTCCGCAAATTATTGTGTATATGGCAGTTGTAAAACCGAAGGGTATGATTTACGGCTCGCAAGTTGTTGCTCCTGTTATAGGTGAAACTGCAAGTGAAATAATTGACCGCTACGGTATGACACGGGAAGGCACTATAAATATCCAGCATTCGGGGCGTATCGCGGCAAAGCCTGAAGAAAGTATTACCGTCGGTAAAACGATGCCAAATGTAATCGGTAAGTCGAAAAAGGAGCTTCAAATACTTTTTAACTCTGACATATCATCGCGTTTGAAAATACTGTTTGAAGGTGAAGGCTATGTTTACGAGCAAACTCCCAAAGAAGGGACTGCACTCACCGATGGAATGACAGTAATATTGAAATTTCGGTAACGCTTAAAATCTCAAAACCAATGTCGCCTTTGGTTTATCGCCAAAGAATCGGACGTGCCTATCGCTTAATTCGCTCAATTTGTATTGTAATCAGTTTTTCGGCTTCACCATTCGCTGGCAACGATAAATGCCAGTAAAGATAAACTTTTGCACCAATTACGGCGGCAGCTTTGTCGCATATCGGCAACAGCTTCAAATCCACACTTTCATTCGGTGTAATAACGATTTTACTTTTACCTTCCGCATCATTTAGCTGAATCCACGTAAGATTTGACACTTCAAGGCTATCAATACCGCACTCCGCCTTTTCATTTTGAGCATACACCGTAAGCGAAGGAATGGTATTTCCAGATTTACCCAACGCAATATCCAGAGCACACACAAAAAAAGTCGCAAGTGCATCGTTTCCCTCGTTTTTTACAATATATTGGACACTGATAAAATCGCCGTTAAACGTAAAGTTCTTTTTGATGCCAAGTTGATTTTTGTCCAAAGTATAAGATGCCTTTAACTGAAGCGTCTTTTTAAGAATCGTACATTTTACTGTTTGATAAAGTACATTACGCAAACAAGCTTTTGGCTGCTTATCAAAAATATTTTTTAGCTCATCGGCACTTGCAAAGTAGTCAACAAATAATGCCGCATCCGCAAATGGCAACGCTGCATAATTTTTGTTTGCAGGCAAAAAATCATACTCAACAATTTTTCCACCAATTGAATCTACATATGTGTTTAAATTTTTTGTTTGCGAAATATAATCTTCAACACCGTTTAGATTAAAATCAAAGTCAACAAGTGAATCGGCAAACTTGGAATTTCTTGCCGTTTTTTCAGCAAGCAAAATATTTCTATAAAAATCAAAAATCAAGTTGCGGTTTTCAAGAGGCTGCAATGCACCTTTCAAAAAAAACATCGCATTTTGTGCTTTCCATAAATACTTCGAAGCGGCGAGCTTTCGTTGTTTGTCGCCACGTGCTTGATTAATCAAAGCTGACACATAAATCGTCTTTTTGTACATCTGATACGCAAACTCATTTTGTGAAATAAGTTTTTTAACTGACGCATTTTGCAAACCATCTTCGGTAATAATATTCGGTTCGATAAATGATACAGGAAAAATTTTTTCATCTTTTAAACTTTTTACGATTGTTGTAACATCAATATTTTCATTTTGTGATGCAATTTCGAGAAACTCATCAAGCCACGATGGAGTACCTTCTTGTTCGCGGGTTAGGACTTTTGATAACTCGTTGTACGGAAGAAAAATCACCACCGTGTTAGATTTATGGTCAAGTCCTTTTTGCTCAACAAGCCAATCGTAAAATTCTTTCGGGGCTTTTGAAACTTTGGACTCTTCAATATACGGCACGGAAGTAATTACCTTGCCAGCTTCTTCCATGCAAATCGGCGAAAAAGGCGAAAGGTCGTGCCGTGAAAAAAGGCGATTGTCCAGCAAGCAATAATCCGCCGTGCCGCTTTTTTTCAAAGCGGTAACAACCGATGAGTTCCAAGCCGAAAAAGGCAAAAACACCGAGCGAGGACGCACAGAAAAAAGTTTCCGTAAAGCAGTTGTGTGCAATTCAATTTGGCTTAAAATGTCAACGGAAGTCAACAACGGAAAAAGCGGCGAAAAATACGCTCCGCCGATAAGTTCGATTTGCTTTTTTTTAATCAACTCCTTTATAATATCGTAAAATGCTTGGTCTTTATTTTGAAGCATTTGCAAAAAACTACCAGTGAGATGAATTGAAACTGGTACCTTCGTGGCATATAGATTTGTAAAAAATTTATTGTAAGCATTTGCATTTGACTTATTTTCGTTTTCAATCGAAAGATTTCCTAAAATAGTTGAAAAACAAATCGATATTTTTTTGTCCAAGTTTCACTCCATTTACCACAAGGCTAGGTCTTCCATTGTATAAAATTTTCACAAAAATTGCTATCGTTTTTAGAAAAATAATATACCTATGCTAATTTTAAAAATCTAAATTATAATCTGAAATCTCAAAAAACTTCGAATCCATCGACTTATTCTGTAATGAAATAATTTTATCCGCAAAAAAGAATGCGGGTCAGGTTTTGCGATGTTGTGCCGAAAAATGCACTTCCGCGGACATCGATAGATTTTACAAGCATTAAAATAAGATTGCAGATAAAATAAATATTGACAACATTGAATAAATTTATTACGCACTAGCATAATTGTTTATCGATGCCTACAATCGCTTTTTAATAAATTCTTGCAATGTTGGAATGTGGCTTTTTGCAGGCTCTTTGACAGCGTACAAAAGTGTAACGTTCCCGACTTGAAGTTTTGCTTTTATTGTGTCAAGAAATTTCTGAGATGCTTGATTTTCTGCAAGCTCTTTTGCGTACATCGCCGAAAAATATCCATAGTCAATTTCGCCTGCATGATACGCTTTACGCAGCTCAGACGACGGTGCAATATCCTTTGCCCAGTCCCCAAGTGATGCAGAAGCCTTTGCGATGCCACGAGGCCAAAGGCGGTCTACCAATATTCGAAAACCGTCCTGCGTTTCAGCAGGCTCGTATATTCGCTTCCAATATAACTTTCCCATGATAAAAAATTTTTTGATTGCAACCTTTTATAAAAATTTAAATCCCGAACTTTCGCAAAACACAAAAATTAAAAAGCTCAGTAAAAAATTCTACCGAGCTTTATGCAATGCGTTATAACTCTGCGATTTCTTTTTCAAGCTCATCAACAAGTTTTGCAAAACGGTTACAGGCGTTCTGCACTGGTTCTGGCTTTGACATATCCACGCCAGCAACTTTCAATGCTTCAATCGGATAGCGTGAGCCACCTGACTTCAAGAACTTAAAGTAATCTTCACGTTCACTCGCCCCGCCGTTCAACACGCGATCGGCAAGTGCCAATGATGCGGAAATACCAGTTGAGTATTTGTAAACGTAGAATGCACTGTAAAAGTGCGGAATTCGCAAGCACTCCAAATCGCTCACTGCTTCAAATTTCATTTCAGGTCCGAAATAATCTTTCAAAAGTTGACCGTATGCCTGACGCATAAAGTCTGTCGTGAGCGGAGTCCCAGCTTCAAATGCTGCGTGCGTTATTTTTTCGAACTCGGCAAACATTGTCTGGCGATAAAGTGTTGCCAAAATATCTCCGACTTTGATACTGAGCAAATAGCAACGAGTTTTTTTGTCGGTTGTGTTTTTCATCAAGTATTGGAACAAAAGCTCCTCGTTAAACGTCGAAGCAACTTCAGCTTCAAAGATTGTGTAATTGTACGACATATACGGGTTATTCCTTACGGAATACCACGAATGCATCGAGTGTCCACCCTCGTGAGCAAGCGTAAACATATCGCGGATAACATCGTCTTTGTAGTTTATTAAAATATATGGATAGCCGTCATAGTCGCCTGAGGAAAATGCTCCAGAACGCTTACCTACGTTTTCGTAGCGGTCAACCCAGCCATTTCGCAAGCCGTTTGTAATTGTGCTGACGTACTCATCGCCTAGAGGTTGCAAAGCCTTTTCGATAATTGAAACAGCTTCATCGTACGGTGTTACTTTTTTGACGTTCGGAACTAACGGAACGTACACGTCATAGTGACGTAAATCATTCAGTTTCAAAGTCTTTTTCAAAAGAGAATAAAACTTATGCAAAGGAGCAAAGTTTTTACGTACCGTATCAATTAAGTTATCGTAAACGGCTTCATCAACTTTGTCGTAGTACAGCGAAGCTTGACGAGCAGATTTGAAGCCTTTAATCTTTGCGTATGCTACATTTGTTTTTACGTTGCCAGCGTACAAAGTTGAAATCGTGTCCTTGTAGCGGTCAAACTTTGCATAATACTGTTTGTAGGCACTTTCACGAATTGAACGATCATCGTCCTGCAAAAACTGCGAATAGCTTGAGTTGGTTAAAGGCTTGTCGCCATCTTTTGTTTTTACCGTTCCGAAGTCAAAACTGACATTCGACAAAACAGAAAATGCTTCGTGCGGTGTCATCAATGCTTCACCAAAAAGCGAAATAATTTTTTCTTCTTTTTCGGATAATATGTGTGCTTTCAAATATAGTCGCTTTTTAATGTAAACTTTGTAGTCGGCATATTCAGGAAGCTCACACCAAGATAAAAGTTTATCCTCAGGAAGCTTCATCAAAAGCGGCAAAAACCAACTTGTCTTTGAATCAATTTCAGTTGCCGCAATCATAAACTTTTGAATGCGCTCGTTATTTGCAGTGTCACTCGCATCTGCTGACTTCATTAGTGAAGCATAATGACCGACTTTTGACGCGAGCCTGTCAAGTTTTTCATAATTTTTCAACGCCGACAAAAAAACGTCCGATGTCAACGTTTCACCATTTTCAAGTGCTCCACGCGACTTTACCGTTTCCTCAAGAAGTGCTGGAAGTTTTTCCAAATCGCGTTGCCAGTCGGCTTCGCTTGCATACAACTTTTCCAAATCCCATTTATCGCTCTTTGCAACCTGTGAGCGTACAGGTACCTTCAAATTATCCATAGCAAAATGTTAATATAATATCATAAAAATTGCAAGTGCCGAGTTTGAATAACTTAAAATAAACTTGCTAAATTTTTTTTGCATTACATAATCAATTAAAAAATAATGATGTGATTTGTTCCAAAAAGAAAAACCTAAAATGAAAATCAATTCACGCAAAAAATAAAATTTGATGCAAGGTAATTACAAATTTTATAAAAAGTTGGATGCCAGATTAAATTAATTTTCTTTTGCATTTTTGTTGCAGTGATTTTTAAACTTGAATTTAGTAAATTAAAAGCCTTTACAAAAAAAACTTTTTAAATATAATAACAGTGTTATGAGTAAATTTTATTATACTAGTGAATTTATCGGAAATGGAAAAAAAACTTTTGTAGTTTTATTTTTTGGATTGATTTTATCTGCAATCGGTTTTGCAACTGAAACTTGGAATTATGTACCAAATGTTTCTGCATTGTCAAAGGGCAAAGAAAAAGTTATTTACGCAAAGATTGACGGAAAAAATGTTGAAAACAAAATTCAGCTAACTATCACAAAAAATGATAACGGCACGATTATTATTCAGTCTGGTGCTTTTAAGCTCGGTAAAATGCCTTTTGCTTCATCGTTTGTGTTTGAAATACCAGCCAAAGCTTACACAGAAACGGATAACGGTAAATTCGCCTTTGAAAAAGCACACGGACTATATAAAGTGTTAGCATCAAAATCTGACGCATATATCAGTGGCGAATTAAGCGACAGTTTTTGCAAATTTACTTTAAGCGTAGAAGAAAAAAAACGCAGCATAGCTATCACGTTTTTATACGAAAAAAAGCAGTAAACCGCTTAGGACGCACACCTCAAACCGCGAACAATCGCAATAACCGACAATGCGAGGTGTGCGAAGTGGTTGAGGCTAAAGTTTTCCCCCGCACACAAAAGCGTTGTACAGCATACATCCTTGAAATGGCGTGCGGTGATATTGAAAAAAATATGCGTTCAGGTTACCATAGCACGCTTAAAATTAGAGGCAAATAATGAAAAAAATAATATTTTTTATCATTGTATTTTTGTGTTTTGCAGGCTTTTCTTTTTCACAGGAAACAAACGAAAGCACTTTTACCAGCGATACTTCCGAGAACTCAAACTCCTTTGACGAGTTCGGAGACTTAGGCGATTTTTCGGACACGGAAAGCGAGAGCCAAAGTTCAAAATTTTCGGTAACTGTTGGCGGCGATATAAATGCTGGCGGAAATTTTTTCTTGAACGACTTTAAAGCATTTAATGACGCGAGAGTTTCATCGCTTTTTCGAGGCAGCTTACACATTGAAGCAAACGCACCGCTTACAAAAGCGTATTTCAAAGTGAAGCTCAACGATATGGTTTTGCCGTTTCACTTCAAAAATAAGCCAATTCTTTATCCAGTGCATCCGCAGATTCCGCGTTTTATCGATGAAGGCTATTTGCAGGCGACAATCGGTGCGGTAACATTCGGTGGTGGTTTGAAAAAACTAACGTGGGGCAAGGCGGACGCATTCAGCATCCTCGACGTTATTAATCCGAAAGATTTAAGTGACCCAACAATTTTCGATGTGCAAACCGTGAAAATAGCTCGCCCAATGTTTTTTGTTTCTGCATACCTGCCGAAGGAAATGCAACTGGAAGCGGTCTTTTTGCCAGTGTTTGAGGGAAATACATTTGCACTAACAGGTCGTTGGATTTCTAACCGCATTGCAGAATCGGTTGGAGAATTTTCGGCAAGTGAAAATTTGTCGCGTGCGGAGCTTCAAAGATTTACAGCAAAAATGTCAAACTTCCTTTTATCTTCGCAAGATATTTTTGACGAGCTTGCACCGAAAAGCGACACTGCAAAATTAAAATACGCACAAGCTGGTATCCGCTACACTGTAACGGTAAACGGCTACCACGATATCGGCTTTCAATACTACTACGGTTTTTTGCCGAATCCTGCCGTACGGACTAACCCGACTGCCTTAAATGATTTTAAAACAAAGCTAACTAGTGAATGGAAAAAAGATGCACCAAACTTTTTAGAAATTTTTTCAAAGGCGGCAAAAGCATTTTCGATTGAGTACAATCCTTATCACCAAATAGGCTTTGACTACGCAGCCGCACTCGGCCCTGTAAATTTGCGACTTGAAGCTGCGGCAAACATAACGTACGATATAAAAGGCACAAAACCAAATGTTTACAACCCAAGCCTTGCATGGAATGTTGGCTTGGATTACACAACGCCGATTGGTCTTTCGCTTAATTTATGTGCAGCTGAAAACATAAAGCTCTGGCACAAAAACATAGGTACGGAATCAGGCGACACTGAGGCTGTCTCAAAACCAACAGAGACAAAAATTATGCTTTTGCTTTCGCAGCCACTTTTGCGAAGTAGTCTTAACTTAAACTTGCGGACAATCATGAACGTCGAAAGCTGCACCTTTTTTTTAGCTCCGTCAGTTGACTTTACATTTGCCACATTGAGGTTTGACATGCAAGCAGGCTTTTTCTTTGGAAAGCAAAACGGAGGTTTCAGCCGCTTCAAAAACAATAGCTACATCGGTTTATCAATCGGTTATGCATTTTAAGTTTTGAAAAATTATCGGTTGTGCATTTTGACAGAAACCCTAAAAGTTTTAAAGCATTTTTTGAATACTTAAATCAAGCTTAATAAAATAATGCGTCATTGTCGTAATTCACCGAATGTGCAACCGATGTGGAGCATTAAAATCCTTACAGGATTTTAATGCTCCTAACATGTTCCAATACTTTTTAGCAATACGCTAATTGCTGCGACCTCACAAAATAGCTTTTACGTTTTACAATAGTAAAATTTCTTTCTGTGAGTTAATTGCGTAAGCTAGAATAAAGCACACCAAAATGCTATAATCTTTTGTTACATAATTCTAAAATCGATGAGCTTGTATTTATGTAACGATTGAAGGCTGATGAAAATCGTGAAATTTGCCGTTAAAATTACCGAAGTTGGAGGTGTTTATGAGTGTACATATCGAAGCGGAAAGACAAGCCGTCGCAGAACGTGTGCTGTTGCCTGGCGACCCTTTGCGTGCAAAATTTGTTGCGGAGAATTTTTTAACCGATGTGGTTTGTTATAACAAGGTTCGCAATATGTTCGGCTTTACGGGGCTTTATAAAGGCGTTCGAGTTTCAGTGCAGGGGACGGGAATGGGCATGCCGTCGCTTTCGATTTATGCAAACGAGCTTTTTGACTTTTACAATGTGCAAAAAGCAATTCGCATTGGGACGGCGGGTGCACTACAAAAAGATGTGGAGCTTCGCTCCGTCGTGCTTGCAATGTCAGCTTGTACTGACTCTGCAATCAATGTGCATAGATTCAGTGGTTTGAGCTTTGCACCGACGGCAAGTTGGGAGCTTTTAAAAAAAGCCGCCGATGCTGCAAATGCCCTCAAGCAAAAAGTTTCTATCGGGACAATATTTTCGTCCGACATTTTTTATGACGATGCTGCAAACTGGAAACTTTTTGCAAAGTATGGAGCATTAGCCGTCGAAATGGAAACAGCTGAGCTTTATTCACTTGCGGCAAAATATCGTCGTGAAGCCCTTGCTATTTTTACAATTTCCGACAGCATGGTAACAGGCGAAACAACCAATTCGCACGAGCGTGAGCAAACTTTCACGCAGATGATGCATATTGCCCTCGACGCAGTTACCGACTAACTTACGATGGATACACCGAAGCGAGCAAAAAACAACCGAACACTGCTTCTCTCCGATAATGAAGCCGAGTATTTTAAAACGAAGCTTTTAACGGAGCAGGATTTTGTTTCGCAAGCTGCATTAAACAAGGTGCCTTTGAACAAAACTCTTTGTGCCGATACTCTTCGGATTTTGCCACGTTTACCAAACGAATTTGCAGATTTAATTATCGTTGACCCACCATATAATTTAACCAAAAACTTTCACGGTCTCCAATTCAAAGCTTGCAGTACCGATGCGTACGATGCGTATTTGGCGAAGTGGCTGCCTGAGCTTTGTAAAAAGCTTAAACCTAGCGGCTCGCTTTATTTGTGCGGAGATTGGAAATGCAGTGCATCGTTGCAAAACGCTTTGGCAAAAGAATTAACCGTTATCAACCGCATTACATGGCAACGCGAAAAAGGTCGAGGTGCAAAAACAAATTGGAAAAACGCCATGGAAGATATTTGGTTTGCAGTTAAAAATGAGAAACAATATTATTTCGATGCGGAAGCGGTAAAAATCAAACGCAAAGTTTTAGCTCCATACACAGCTGAAGGTCAACCGAAAGACTGGGAAAAAAGCGGTGCTGGAAATTTCCGTCTCACCTATCCTTCGAACTTTTGGGATGATATTACAGTGCCTTTTTGGTCGATGCCCGAAAACACAGACCACCCAACCCAAAAACCCGAAAAGCTTTATGCGAAGTTAATTTTAGCGTCGAGTAAAAAAGGCGATTTGGTATTTGACCCCTTTTCGGGAAGTGGCACTGCAAGCGTTGTTGCGAAAAAACTCAACCGAAATTATTTCGGTATTGAAATAAACGAAACTTATTGTCTTTGGGCGGAAAAACGCCTTGCTCTCGCTGAAAAAAACGCAAGTATCCAAGGTTTAAGCGATGGCGTATTTTGGGAGCGCAATTCACTTGCGGCTCAAAAAAAGTGACCAAAAGCATCTGCACGGAAATTTCGTTTACAAAAATGCACACGTTTTCAATGTGTCATTGTATTTATTAACCGAATACTTATCCACGG
>CALAEM010000007.1 GCA_937890985.1 uncultured Treponema sp.
AAGGAGGCTTTTTTATGAAAAAAGCGATTTTGAAAACAAGCGGAATGTTGCTTGTCGTCGGATTAGCATTGACAGCAATGCTATTTGGATGTAGGCACAAAGCTGAGCCAAAGACTGGAGCTGAGCAACAGACCGAATCAGTTAATCCAGCCATTTTTACGACAGATGGGAATGGTAAAATAACTGGTTACACTTGCTCAAAAGAAGAGCTACCAAAGAACTTGGTCATACCTGCTAAAATTGGTGACGAAGTAATCACCTCGATAGGCTATTGTGCTTTTTTTGGTTGTAGCGGCTTGACGAGTGTGAGCTTATCCAGTTGTACAAGTCTTACCTCGATAGGCTTGGGCGCTTTTAGCGGTTGTAGCGGCTTAACGAGTGTGAGCTTCCCCGCAAGCCTTACCTCGATAGGCTCGGAGGCTTTTTACTGTTGTACTGACTTAACGAGTATGAGCTTCCCTGCAAGCCTTACCTCGATAGGCGAGAAGGCTTTTATAGGTTGTAGCGGCTTAACGAGTGTTACGGTGGATAACGGTAACAGTACATATAAAGCTGTGGATAATGTTGTATACACAAAAGACAGAACAACTCTTGTTTTTGCAGCAGGAGGTTTAACTTCTGTAACAATTCCTAGTACAGTTACCTCAATAGGCAATTTTGCTTTTAGCGGTTGTAGCGGCTTAACGAGTGTGAACTTCCCTGCAAGCCTTATCTCGATAGGCAGGTATGCTTTTAGTGGTTGTAGCGGCTTAACGAGTGTTACGGTAGATAACGGTAACAGCAAATATAAATCTGTGGATAATGTTGTATACACAAAAGACGGAACAACTCTTGTTTTTGCAGCAGGAGGTTTAACTTCTGTAACAATTCCTAATACAGTTACCTCGATAGGCAGGTATGCTTTTAGCTGGTGTACTGGCTTAACGAGTGTGAGCTTTCCCGCAAGCCTTACCTGGATAGGCAGGGGTGCTTTTTACAATTGTAGCGGGTTAACGAGTGTGAGCTTCCCGGCAAGCCTTACCTCGATAGGCAAGGAGGCTTTTAACGGGTGTAATAACTTAACCCAGGCAACCTTTGCAGACGCTGCAGGCTGGGCTGTGTATAGTGATGCTAAATACAAAAATAAAGACTCCAATATACAACAAAGTGATTTGGAAAGTGCGGCGACAGCTGCTAAGTATTTACGCAACGGACATGATAAGGGCGGTTATTGCTATAAATGCTGGAAGAAAAACTAAAAGCCCCGCGATATTTGCGTGAAAACCGTGCTGCCTAAAATGCTTTTTGCACATGATGGACACCTTAAAATCCGCTTGGCGGATTTTAAGGTCGCCCGTGGATAAGCTTTGCCGTTTACAAAGACTGAAAAGAGCAAAATAAGGCACGAGTATCTTTGTGAAAGTTATCTAGCTATTAACTCAATTAAAACTATCATTGACTATTTTTGCGGAAGTGAGTATTATTACTGTAGTTTCAGGGCAAGGTGAGATTCCTTGACCGGTGGTAAAGCCCACGAGCAGAACGCGAAAAGAGCAAACCTTATTGTAGTTTGTTGGTTGCGTGATGCATGATTTGGTGAAATTCCAAAGCCGACGGTAAAGTCCGGATAAAAGAAAGCATGTCAGAGTAGCTTTATAGCGGAGTGCTTAAAGTCGCAAACGCCCTGGAATAATCGGAGCATTATTGTGGAGCAGGGCAAACTAAATCTAACTAACCAGGATTATATGAGACTAGCGATTGAGCTGGCAAAAAAAGGGGCAGGGTACACGTCACCTAATCCGCTTGTTGGGGCTGTGCTTGTTAAGGATGGGCGTGTTATCGGACGAGGCTATCACGCACATTATGGTGAGTTACATGCAGAACGTGCCGCATTGCTGGATTGCAAAAATTATGGCGAAAATCCTGAAGGGGCTTTGATGTATGTAACACTTGAACCTTGTTGCCATTATGGTAAGCAGCCTCCGTGTACGGATGCAGTTATCGAAAGCAAGATTGCAAAGGTTTTCGTCGGAAGTGCCGACCCAAATCCGCAAGTTGCTGGTAAGGGGATAGCTCGGTTGCGTGCCTCTGGTATTGAGGTAGTTGCAGGTGTTTTGCAGCGTGAATGTGATGCACTGAATCCAATCTTTTTTCACTATATAACAAAAAAATTGCCATACGTTGCGGTGAAGTATGCGATGACCTTTGACGGAAAAATTGCAACAGCTAGCGGAGCTTCGAAGTGGATTACAGGTGAGGCTGCACGTAAACGCGTGCATTATTTACGCAGTCGCTATTCGGCAATTATAACAGGTGTCGGTACGGTGCTTGCGGATAATCCTCTTTTAACTGCACACGGAGAGGGAAAAAATCCAGTGCGAATTGTTGTGGACACACATGCTAAAACACCACTTGATAGCGTAGTTGTAAAAACTGCCAGAGAAGTACAAACTATAATCGCAACTTGTGAGGCAGGCGGAGAAAAAATTGAAGCTTTAAAAGCTGCTGGCTGTAAAGTTTGGACTATCGCAGAAAAAGACGGAATGGTTGATTTACGTGAGCTTTTGGTAAAACTTGCAGGCGAAAAAATTGATAGCGTCTTTGTTGAAGCAGGTGGCTCTTTAGTATATAGCTTTTTTGAAACAGAGTGCGTACAGAAAGTATATGCCTTCATCGCACCAAAAGTTTTTGGCGGTGCAGAAGCAAAAACTCCAGTTGAAGGAAAAGGTATTCACAACATTGCAGATGCATACGGTTTAAAAAACTGCAGTGCGGAAAAAATAGGCGAGGACGTTCTTTTGGAAGCTGATGTAATCGCTGCAAAAATTCAGGAGGACTTATGTTTACAGGCATAATTGAAGAAGTTGGAAAAGTCAAAACAATTATTCGTGGAAAAAATTCAGCACAGATTTCAATTGATGCAGAAAAAGTTTTGGAAAACACGAAGATTGGAGATAGCATTGCGGTGAACGGAGTTTGCCTCACAGTTACGGCTCTTTCGCATTCTGGTTTTTCCGCAGACGTAATGTTTGAAACCTTGAATCGCTCGAACTTAGGTGAATTAACTCAAAATGCTTTGGTTAATTTAGAAAGAGCTATGCCGATGAATGGTAGATTTGGAGGGCATATAGTTTCAGGTCATATTGATGGAACTGGAAAAATTTCTAAAATGCAGCGAAACGATATTGCACTCGTTTTCACCATTGAAACGAATTCGAAGATTACGGATTTTGTTATCGAAAAAGGTTCCATTGCGATTGATGGGATTAGCTTGACAGTTACCGAAGTACAAAAAGACTTTTTTTCAATTTCGGCGATTCCGCACACTATTGCAAACACTGGATTAAAAAATAAAAAGCTCGGAGATACGGTAAATTTGGAGAGCGATATAATCGGTAAGTATGTGGAAAAACTTTTGCTGGCAAATCCAGAAATTGTGGCAAATGATACAGAAAAAAATGAAGCAAGTTCTGGAAGTGGTATTACTTTGGAGTTTTTGGCAAAAAATGGTTTTTAATTGAAATTTTATAGCAAAAGTTTTGGCTCTAAGATGCGGGAAAATTTTCCCTTAAAAAAATAAATATATTTTTAGAAGAGGTTTTTATGGATACAATCGAGAAGGCTCTGGAGGATTTACGTCAGGGCAAGATTATTTTAGTAACGGATGATGAAGATCGCGAAAACGAGGGCGATTTTATTTGTTCTGCAGAAGCTGCAACGACAGAGAATGTTAATTTTATGGCGACATACGGAAAGGGCTTGATATGTATGCCGATGGCACAAGAATTTGTCGAGCGTTTAAAAATTCCGCAGATGGTAAATTTTAACACGGATAACCACGAAACGGCATTTACAGTTTCAATTGACCACGTTTCGACAACGACTGGAATTTCTGCGGCTGAGCGAGGCGTTACAACAAGGGCGGTTGTAACCGATGGAGCTCGTCCTGAAGATTTTCGCCGTCCTGGACATTGTTTTCCGCTTTTGGCGAAAAAAAACGGAGTGCTTGAGCGAAATGGGCATACTGAAGCGACTGTCGATTTATGCCGCCTAGCAGGGTTAAAAGCGTGTGGGCTATGCTGCGAAATTATGCGGGACGACGGAACGATGATGCGAATGCCCGAGCTGAAGGATTTGGCAAAGCGGTTTAACCTTACGCTTATTACGATTAAAGCTTTGCAGCAATATCGAAAAGTGCATGACAAGTTGGTGGAACGAGCTTCGACTGTTTCGATGCCAACAAAGTATGGGCTTTTCACCGCTTATGGCTATGTGAACATTCTTAACGGAGAAAGCCATGTTGCACTGGTAAAAGGAGACATCGGCGACGGTGAAAATGTTCTTTGCAGAGTGCATTCCGAATGCTTAACTGGCGATACGTTCGGTTCTCTTCGTTGTGATTGCGGTCAGCAATTTGCCCAAGCGATGACGCAAATCGAGCGAGAAGGGCGGGGAATTTTGCTTTATATGCGACAGGAAGGACGCGGCATCGGCTTGATAAATAAGCTTAAAGCGTACGAGCTTCAGGAAAAAGGCATGGACACGGTTGAGGCAAATATTGCGTTGGGTTTTGGCGCCGATTTGCGAGATTATTTTATCGGAGCACAAATTTTGCGGGACTTGGGCGTGAAGAGTATGCGGCTTTTGACGAACAATCCAGACAAGGTGTATCAGCTTGAAGAGTTTGGAATGAAAATTACCGACCGAGTGCCGATTCAAGCGGAAGCAACTCCTTACGACTTACATTATTTGATAACCAAACAAAAAAAGATGGGACACTTATTAAAGTATTAAATGCTCATTGGTTCGTTGGTTCTTTCACCTAAAGATTTTGCTGGAAATAACTCGGCTTACCAGTAGCGTTTATACTTAATTGATAGTTGCAAACTATAAAACTAAAACGCGAGTTTTTAGCGTCGTGATGGTTTAAGCAATTGGCACAAATAGGTCGGCAAGCGGCGTGTCGTCGCTTGCCGACCCGTGGATAAACTTCGGTGAATCAAAATGAAAAATAATGGAGGAAGTAAGGTATTTTGGGTTATTGCCTTGCCTAATATTTAATTTTATGGTACAATGTGCCGATAACTCGATAAGGAGCATTTTTGAGATTTTATGGCAGGAAAAAAGAAATTACTTGAAGTACCGTTGAAGTTGGTTTTAACACAAGAAGGTTCGTCATTTTTTATCCGAAAGGGAACAAAGCTGATACGATTTAAACTTGCAGGCGATGTCGAAGAGTATGGTATTTTTCTTGACAAGGTGCAACCGACAACAATTCAGCGTCTTTTACTTAGCGGTTATGTTTCAAAGTTGGAAATTTCAAAATCTGAGTTTGTGTCTTCGCGTCAGGAGATAATGGATTTATCAAAACTCATTGTTTATTCGGTACTGTATCGTCAGTATGACTCATTTATTTTCAATGAGCTTATCAATTCGCCTGTTATCAAAAAATGGAATCGCATGAATCCTGCCAACATTATTGACGACAAAACAAATATTAACGAAAAGCTTCTTGCAAAATTTTTGGAACGAAGTGAGGCTTCAATTAACGAAACAAAACGAAAAATTATGGAGCCTCTGACAAAGTTTATTTTGAAAAATTCGCAGTTATCGCCTGAAGAAAAAAACATTCAAATATTTTTGAGCGAAAAGTTTCTCAATAATCTTCGCCCATTTACTTGGTTTATTTTACCGAAGATACAGGAAAGTCCAGACTCGGAAACCATTTTGAAAACATTGCGAACAGGTTTAGTTGAATATATGGACAAAACAAAAATCGCCGAATACGTTTCGCTGATGTTGATGGAGTTAATTATTAGTGCAGAAAACTTAAATTTGCGCAATGAAGCAAAACGCTTGTTTCCAGAATTGACCAATCAGCAGGATGCGTTACTTGATCCGACAATTCGTCGCCGCCTTGTTGCAGAATTGGAGCGTCGTCAAGAGCTTGTATTTTTGTCATGGAAAATCGGTGGCTCAAGCAGTGCGTCAATCGGAACGAGCGGAAAACTGCAAATCACGATTTACAGCAAGAATGAAAAATCCGATGCCGTTCGCGAAAGCCTCAACGACATAAAAAATTCAAACGTCGGTGAAAACTCGCTTATCGATTTTTATAAAGATTTGCCAGAAGGACAGGATTCAAGTTTGGGAATGTATTATATTTCGTATTTGAGCGATGCCTGCGAACAAGTAAATGTGCGCTTTGAATCAGGTGCCAGCAAGTTTCAAAATTCAGACCTTGCGGTAATTAACTTGTCATTTATGTTTTAGGTTTCGATGCGTGCCAATAGGGTAGGGTTGTGCTAAAACGTTTTTGTGTGCTTATTGCGATAATATACTTGAGCCTTGTGTTATCTTGTTCGCAAAGCACAATGGAGCCGGGTGAGGTATATGCTCGTGTGCTGTTTGTTCAAACAGGTGAAAGTCAAGCAACGCCGAGGTTTTCACTTTTTTTTGCATATACCAATACCGCAGGACAAAACGATTTTGATAAAATCACCGTTCTCCACAAAGCTTCTGGCGTTACGTGGAATTTACCGAGTCAAATTTGTTTTTGTTTCAAAAATTCTTCGTTGGGTGAATATTCATTTTTGGTCGGTACAAATAAAATGGCGTTTCCTGCAGACAAAGTTTTGAAAGGCGAATATATAGTTTCGATTTCGAAGCTGAACGTGCAAACAAAATCAAAGACAGTTAGCATTTCATCGCCTGATTTTTCGGAGAAGACTTTTCCAGTAAACATAAATTTTTCCATAGCTAAAACCGACTTTACAAGCGAAAAGCCTATAACTAAATGTTCGATTATTTTATCAGGAGCTGATAGACAGCCTATTTTTGTGTCCGAAATAAAATCAGACGGCTTTTCAACGATATATCCTGAAAATATAATCAGTGAGCATAAAGATGCACACTATGTGCAATTTTTATTCGAAATTGAGAAAACGGAATTTTTGTCGCAGCTGATTGAAATCGAACCTCTATCATGGAGCGAAAATTAAAAAGGTATTAACATGTCTGAAAATTTTACGATAAAAACATTTGTGCGGCGAAATGCCCGAACGTCGATACACCAAAAAGAATGTTACGAAAAACTTTTTCCGAAATACTGCATCGATTTAAAGGAAAAAATTTTAGATTTTCCAAATGTGTTCGGAAACTCAAACGATACAATTATCGAAATTGGGTTCGGTTCGGGTGATGCAACCGCAAAAATAGCACTGGCAAATCCTGAAAAAAACTATCTTGCAATCGAGGTGTTTCAAACTGGTGTTGCAAAATTGCTTTCAAAGATTGAAGTAAATTCCATTGAGAATGTGCGTATCATTGAAAACGATGCAATCAAAGTTTTGACAGAAATGATTCCGCAAAATTCGATTGCAGGCTTTCACATTTTTTTCCCTGATCCATGGCAAAAAAAACGGCATCACAAACGTCGCCTCATGCAAGAAGATAAAATCTCGCTTTTGTGCGAAAAATTGGTTACAGGTGGCTACATTTACTTTGTTACCGACTGGTCTGAATACGCTGACTACGCATTGACCGAATTACAAAAAGTTTCTGGTTTAAAAAATTGCTACAAAGGCTTTGCTGAAAAACAATCATGGCGACCTCAAACTAATTTTGAAAAAAAGGCTCTTATTGCAGGGCGACAAATTTTTGAAATTTTAGCAAAAAAAATATAACCGCAGGCAGTCAGAGTATTTCACTTCGTATAATGTATGTTCTGTCGACTTCTTAATATAAAACGCCTTTTTATATTCCAGCAAGCCTTTAATTTTAAAGTGCAAGGGTTTAAAATAAAAAGACCTTCAAGCCATATGTATGAACTCAAAGGTCTTTACACATTGATTTAATGTGCTTCGCGTTACTTACGCGTCTTTTCCGATTTTTCGCTTTGTTTTCGCTCAATTTCGGCTTGTGCTGCTGCTAATCGCGAAATCGGTACACGATAAGGCGATGCCGAAACATAGTCTACCCCAAGTTGGCAGAAAAACTTAACCGACTTTAGATCGCCTCCATGCTCACCGCATACACCGATTCGCAGCTTTGAATTGGCACCGCGTCCGCGTTGAATTGCTGTTTTCATCAATTCACCCACGCCAACTGTGTCAATTGTTTGGAACGGGTCTGCTTTGAAAATCCCTGCTTTGGTTTCATCAACATAATAAGGCAGGAATTTTGTAGCATCATCACGGCTCAATCCCAACGTCATTTGTGTAAGGTCATTTGTTCCGAATGAGAAAAACTCTGCGTGTTCTCCAATTTTATCGGCAACCAACGTCGCACGTGGCGTTTCAATCATAGTACCGACCTCATATTTCACCGTAACTTCTTTTTCTTTCATTACACTTTCGGCAACTTCTCTAACCTTAGCTTCAAGCTCTGCAAACTCTTTGCCGTCGATAACGAGAGGAATCATAATCTCAGGATGCACTTTAATTCCCTTCTTTTGGACATTGCATGCAGCTGAAATAATCGCTGTAACCTGCATAGTTAAAATTTCTGGGTATGTTACTAAAAGTCGGCAGCCTCGATGACCGAGCATCGGGTTTGCTTCGGCTAGTTGTTCAACACGCCCCTTGATTTCACCAAAAGGAAGTGCTAAAGCATCAGCTAACGCCTTTTGTCCCTCAGTGTCGTGAGGCAAAAATTCGTGCAGTGGCGGATCGATTAAGCGGATTGTTACAGGAGCTCCGTCCATAGCTTTGAAAATACCTTCAAAATCGCGCGTTTGAATCGGCAAAATTTTCTTCAAAGCCTTTTCGCGACCTACAGTGTCTTTTGCGATAATCATTTGACGCAAAGCCAAAATACGCTTCGGGTCGGCTTTTCCTTGAGCATTGTTAAAGAACATATGCTCGGTGCGACACAAACCAATGCCTTGAGCTCCAAGCTCGCGAGCATTTTTTGCATCTAAAGGACTATCAGCATTTGCCAAAACGTTTATTTTGCGGAGTTCGTCAACCCACTGCATAATCGTTTTATACGCAGCACCGAGCTTCGGTTTAATCAGCGGGAAATTTCCACGATATACTTTACCAGTGTTACCATCCAACGTGATATAATCGCCTTCCTTGAGAATAAAATCTCCATTGCGGCATTCTTTTTTCGCGTAATCAATTGAGAGAGTTTCAGCACCTACAATACAGCATTTTCCCCAACCACGAGCAACAACCGCAGCATGGCTTGTTTTTCCGCCAGAAGCGGTTAAAATTCCCTTTGCGGCATGCATGCCAGCAACGTCTTCGGGACTCGTTTCGTGACGAACCAATATTGCTTGTTCTTTGTTTGCGATAGCTTCCTGAACAGCTTCTGGCGACAAACAAATTTTTCCGCAAGCAGCACCAGGAACTGCGGCGATGCCAGAAAACCAATAAGATTTTTTCAACTCGGCATTCTTTGTGTCAAGAGTATCATAGAATACACCTTCGATATCAGAAGCTTTAATACGCAAGACAGCCGTTTCTTTCGAAATCAATTTTTCATTTACCATATCAACTGCCATCTGGAAAGCAGCCGCAGGAAGTCGTTTACCTGTTCGGCACTGCAACATATATAGCTTGCCCTCTTCGACTGTAAACTCCATGTCCTGCATGTCTTTATAGTGTTCTTCCAAAATGGAGCGTATTTTCACCAGCTCCTCGTATGATTTTTTATCAACCTTTGCGAATTGCGACAAAGGCATCGGTGTACGGATACCTGCAACAACGTCTTCACCTTGTGCATTGATTAAATAGTCTCCATAGAATGCGTTTTCACCACTATTAGGCTCGCGAGTAAAGCAAACGCCTGTACCAGAAGTTTCGCCTTTGTTACCGAAAACCATTTGCATAACGTTTACTGCCGTTCCTGCAAGTCCAGTAATATTTTCGACTTTTCTGTAAGTTACTGCTTTGTCTGCCATCCATGAACCGAAAACGGCAGAAATGGCACCCCAAAGCTGATCTTTCGGGTCTTGCGGGAATTCCGTTCCGAGGTGCTTTTTGTAAAGCTGCTTGAATCTCGAAATAACCGCTTCAAGCTCATTTTCATCCATTTCGCTATCATTAACCTTTTTATCTGTCGCCCGCCCTAACCTATTGCGGGCTTGCTTTTCACGGATACCCTCAAAAATTTTATCGAAATCTTCGCGTGGAATTCCCATCGCTGTTGAGCCGTACATCATAATAAATCGGCGGTACGCATCAAGAGCAAACCGCCTATTGGAAGTCTTTTTTGCCAAACCTTCAACAGAAATATCAGTTAAACCTAAGTTCAAGATCGTTTCCATCATGCCAGGCATTGAAATCGCTGCACCAGAACGAACTGAAACCAAAAGCGGGTCATCCTTATCACCTAAGGTCTTTCCAGTAACTTTTTCAAGCCGCTTTAGATTTTCTTCTACTTCATCTTTTACCGCTTTTGAGTATTTTTTTCCATTGTCATAATACTCTTGGCAGACTTCTGTCGTAATCGTAAAACCTGACGGAACAGGTAATTTCAACAGAGTCATCTCCGCTAAGCCAGCACCTTTACCGCCGAGCAAGGCTTTCATTTCTCCGTTTCCTTCAGCCTTCCCGTCTCCGAAAAAGTAAACAAACTTTCGTTTAGCACTCGTTGCCATACAATCTCCTTAAAATTTTAGACCAATTTAGCATTATCGTACATCTATCTATTTTAAAAATAAAATATATAAGACAATGCGTAATGGAAAAAGGTTAAATTAAAATTACGCACTTCTAAAAGTACTACCCTATTTTACATTGATTTTTTTTAATTGTCAATGTATAATAAGCCATATTATGAAAAAACTTGTAAATTTTTGTTTATTTTGCAGTATTTTTCTCTCTTTTTCGTGTGTCAGCTGTTGTTCTGGCAAAAATAATGAAGCGAAGTTGCATCCAGATACCGATGAAAGTTTGTCAGTTTCAGAGGTTCTTGAAGAAAAAACAACACTAACGCTAACTTTTGCAGGAGATTTGATGGCTCACGATGTTAATTTTAACATGAGCGACTATCGAGAAATTTATACCGATTTGGCAGAAATTCTTTTGCAGGACGACCTTTCATTTTGTAATGTCGAAATGCCCGTTTGTGAAACAATGCCCCTTTCCAGTTACCCAAATTTTAACGTTCATCGCTCATATATTCAGGCAGCGATTGACGGTGGTTTTGACGTTTTCGCTCAGGCGAATAATCACACAAACGATCAGGGAATCAAAGGAATTGCAGGCACAGTTGCCAATTTTGAAGCACTTGAAGCCACAAACGCTCTCAAAGAAAAGAAAATATACTATTCTGGTTTGAAAAAAAGTGCAACAGACGAAATAAAACCTACAGTTATTGAAAAAAATGGCTTTACCATTCTCTTTTTGTCAATAACCGAAATTTTGAATAGCTACGGCAATTCTCAAAATTACTTGTATTATTCTGCACCGACTGAAGAAGGTCGAAAGCTTTTGTTGCAGCAAATTTCCAAGATGCGAGAGAAAACCCCCTGCGATTTGTTTATTCTTTCGCTTCACCTAAACGAAGCCGAGTATGGCTTGAATGTGAGCAATCAAAAAAAGCTTATGTTTCAACGTCTAGCTGATGCAGGTGTCGATATTATCTGTGCAAGCCATCCGCATGTTATGCAATATTGGGAAAAGCGCGAAAGTAATAACTCAACTTTAACCGAAGCACAAATGAATGATGAAAATCACAGCCTGCATTCTCACTTTTTTATGTATTCGATGGGGAATTTTATTTCGGGGCAGCGTATGGCATTAAATTATGCAAATCCGAAGCACTACCGAGAATATACAGGCGATGCGGTTTTGTTGCAGCTTACGTTCAAAAAACTAAACGGCAATGTGCTTGATGACTATAGTATCACTCCGATTCCTGTTACTGTTTACAAAAGCCAGCAAGGTTTAGTGATAAAACGATTTAATCAAAAGTTTATCGATAGTTTATCAAACGAAAAAGACAAACGCTACTACCAAACTCGTTTGCAGTTAATGAAGGATTATTTGCCATTGGAGTAACGACGCTATTTAGGCACTTAAGACTTTGTATTAACTTGAGAAAAAGTCTTAAGTGGTTTGTTTCGCATATCTACTATTGCCTTGTGATACATTGAATGAAAGTTTATTTTAGCTTGACTTTAAAAAAAATATATATATAATTCCTTGGAAGCGTGAAGCTCAATTTACGCTTTGGTAAAAACGTGTTTTATAGGAGGCTTATTATGAAGCACAAGAAGTTGGTTTTAGTTTTGGTTCTTTCGCTTGTATCTGCTAGTTTTGCATTTGCGGATTTTGCGATTTCGTTTGGTCCTGCCTTTACTAATTATTTTATTCACAGTAAAAACGAAGGTAATGTTCCTTCGTTGGGTTTAGCTAATTTAGAAAGTGCGGTAAAAGGTCTTTCAAATGAAAGCAATAATGCGGCTGGAATTGCTGTGGATATGCGAGCTAGTTTTTTTTATTTGATGGCACAAATTGCATTTCCAGGAAAGAGCCATAAGGATCTGTTAAATAACGTCGGAAGTACACCTAGTTTTGTGAAAAAAACAGCCGTTATATTTGACCTACAGCTTGGAGGAGGTTATACCTTTTTCAAAGAATCAAGGTTTAACCTTTTTGTAGGTGGAGGCTTAGGTGTAAATGCGGTGAGTTCTACGGAAACAGCTACGATATTAGGGGTGGATGTATCATACAAAAAGTTGGATGCTATGTTCGGTTTAGGTGCGAATGTTTTAGCTAGTTTTTATTTTACCGATATGATAGGTATTTACGGTGGCATAGCTGATACATTCTATTTTGTGCCTTTGAATGTTGAAAAAACTTTCAAAGTTGGCAGTACATCTTTCAATGTTTCAAATAAAGATAAGCTAAAAGATATTCTTGCTAACAGTGTAAACTTAAAGTTAGGTCTTTCGCTAAGGTTCTAATTTTAATTGTTTTGATCAGAAAGGCAGCCCATCAAATGAGTTGCCTTTTTTTATTGAGCATGAGCTTTATTTTAAGATAAAATTACTAAATACCTCTCGCAATTTATAATTTTTAACTATATTTTTAGCTTGACATTTTATAAAAAATATTATAGAATTAACTAACTTTTTTGGAAGGCTTTTATGAAAAAATGAGTTTTTGCTTTTGAATTAATTTTAATTCTTCAAGTATATTTGAATATAATTGAGGGTGAAGATTCTTACGTAAAAACTTAAGTTTCGCATCCCTCATAAAATTATTATAAGGGGTGTTTTATGAAAAAACATTTCATGATTATTCTGACAGGCATCGCAATAGGTGTTGCGGCTATCGTGCTTGTTAGGTATGGAAATCCCGGAAACATGGGCTTTTGTATCGCGTGTTTTTTGCGTGATATTGCAGGCGCGTTGAAACTTCACACAGTGCCGGTTGTCCAGTATATGCGTCCTGAGATTTTAGGCTTGGTTTTGGGTGCCTTTGTCATGGCAGTTATTTTCAAAGAGTTCAAACCCGCAGGCGGCTCTGCTGTATTTTCACGCTTTGTTTTGGGCTTTTTTGTCATGATTGGAGCTTTGGTTTTCCTTGGCTGCCCTTTGCGTATGTTTTTACGCTTGGGGGCTGGCGATTTAAACGCAATGTTCGGTTTAGTCGGTTTTATCCTCGGCGTTTTAGCTGGTGTTTTTTCTCTCAACAAAGGTTTTTCGTTTGAGCGAAATTACCCGCAGGATAAAACTGAAGGTCTCCTTCCAATCATTGTTACTGTTACGTTCTTGGTTCTATTGGTTGCGATTCCAAGCGTTTTGGTGTTTTCTGAAAAAGGACCAGGTGCTCAACACGCACCGCTATTTATAGCCCTTGCAGCTGGTTTAATTGCAGGTGCTTTGGCACAAAGAAGTCGCCTTTGTACTGTCGGCGGTATCCGCGACGCATTCTTGTTAAAAGACTTTCACCTTTTGTTCGGAGCACTTGCTATCCTCGTAACTGTTTTTGTCGGCTCTCTCATTATGGGGCAGTTTAAACTCGGTTTTGCTGACCAACCTGTCGCACACACAGATTGGCTTTGGAACGGTTTGGGCATGGTATTAGTTGGATGGGCAAGCGTTCTGCTTGGTGGCTGTCCGTTGCGTCAGTTGGTTTTGTCGGCTGAAGGCAATAGTGATTCAGCGATTACAGTTGTAGGCTTGATTGCAGGTGCAGCGTTTGCTCACAACTTCGGTTTGGCTTCGTCAGGAACGGGCCCGACTACAGCTGGAATGATTGCGGTTATAATCGGATTGGTTGTCGTGGCTGCTATAACCGCCAAAAACATATTCCGTAATGGTGGGAAATAACGCTTATGGAAACGATTGACGCACGCGGTTTAGCCTGCCCTACTCCAGTAGTCAAGGCAAAAAAAGCTTTAGCAAAAAGTGCTGAGTTTGAAATACTTGTCAGCTCCGAAGTGGCAAAAGAAAATGTACGACGCTTTGCAGAAACACAAGGTGCAACTGTAACCGTTGAACAAAGCGGTGAAGATTATAAACTCGTGATTTCAAAGCGGTAACTTATGAAAACATATCTTCTCACCTTTCACACTCACTTTGAAGCGTTAAAGGCTTTTAAGGTTGCACAAGTCTCGGAAACGTCAACAAACGCAAAGCTTGTCGCAGTTCCACGCAAAATAAGTTCAAGCTGCGGCACAGCTCTTTCCGTCGATGTTTCCGATAGTTCCGAGCTTTTGAAGTTTAGCTACGATGAAGCATTTGAATGTGCAGGTGATGGAGAATTTTTGAAAGTATAAATTTTGGCTTTACCCACAATGTAAGAAAGATACACTCTCTCACCTCATCGACTTACATCAGGTAAAGCCATCTCCTTGCAATTATTTTGATTTAAAAATTAAGAACAATTAATCGAAAGCTTTTGAATTATTGCAATAGGCGTTTATCTAGCTATTTGAATAAAAAATAAAAAAGCATTAAATTCAGTAATTCTAAGATTTCAACAATCGCACCATTTACATCTCCTGTTGTACCTCCGATTCTTTTCGTGGCATATCGAATAAAAATCAAAACAGTAATGAGATTAATAAGTGGCACAGCTAAAAAAATATAAGGCAATCGATTAAAAAAGCAAAGAATTGCTATCGCGATAAAGATAAGCACAAAATAAATTTGAAAGCAATATTTTGAAATTGCTTCATAGAATAATACACCGAGTCCGCTTGGTTTTGCAGGTTTGCCATAACGTATCGCATAAAGCACAAAAGTTCTGGACAATACCGATGTCACGATAATTAGCAACAAATGTTTTTTTAAAAGTTGGTACATAACAAAACGCACCATCAAATCCAGTACAATTGCAATCACGCCGAATGTGCCGATATGCGGATCGCTCATTATTGCAAGCGTTTTTTCTTTTGTGGTATTTGCTGCAAAGCCATCAGTGCAATCGCTTAAACCGTCCATGTGCAAACTCCCACCCAATATGACGTACACAAGAATTGCTATCAGTGCCGTTATCATAGGCTCGTCGTATATACTAAGTACAATTGCAATACAGCCTCCAAATAGCAATCCTATAAACGGCAAAAAGAAAAACGCAATGCACAAATTTTTTCTCGAAAAATCAACTGCAAAGTTTATCGGTAAACGTGTAAAAAATTGCAGTGCTAAAATTAATCCTCTCATTTAAAACCCTAGTTTTTTGTTGTTGAAAAACGTTTTGTAAAATATGCCGAATTTTTAATTACAAAAAGTGCACATATTAACAAAATCATCAATGTACACCAAAGCATCAACGACAACACAAAAAATACACCCATAGTTTCAATAAGCATCTTACCGAAATTAAGCAAAGGTAAAATAATGAATGGTAATGTTATCGAAACAACAATCATTAAAAACACAATAAAATTATTTTTACTTCGTTGTTTAATTGCTTCTGTATTTTCAAGTGCATTTATCTTTTGCATTGTTTTACTTATAAGGTTGCCTCGTGTTTTTTGCATTCGGTTAGCTGGAGGCAAATCACTCGCGAGTTGCATTTTGGAAATAATTTCTTTGCAATGCGGACACATCATAATATGCATCGAAATAGCAAATGGTAAACTTTCATTTTTGTCAAGTGTGCAGTATTCATCTAAAACTTTATCGCATCTCATAATGAAAACGCCTTCTTAAAAAGAAACGCATACGCATCAGCTATATTTGACTGTATGCAGCTTGCATTTGCTTCAAGTTTTTCTTTCAGTATTTTTTTTGCACGAAATACATTTGACTTAATTGTGTTGATTGGCAGTTTTGTAATTTCAGAGATTTCCGCATAAGGCATATCGTAAAAAAAATACAAGTCAATGCAGACTTTATAATTTTCAGGCAAAAAACAAACGGCTTCCTTTACTGCCTTGAGCATTTCTTTTTCCATATATTGTTGCTCTGGTGTTTTAATCATCGAAGCACAATCGTAGTTTTCTGCAAATGATGTGTAATTACGTTTCTTTTTGCTTGAGTTAATCGCAGTGTTGTATGCAATGCTAATTAGCCATGTTGAAAATTTTGACTTTGCACGGAAGGTGTCGAGCTTTGTATAAGCTTTTACCATAACATCCTGAACAAAATCTTCTGCATCATCAACATTCTTAAAAAAAGAAAACCCTAAGTTAAAAATTTTAGTTTGATACTTTTCAATTAAAATACGAAAGGCTTCTGTGTTACCATTTTTCACAATGCGACAAACAATCAAGTCTTCATCATTTTCTTTTTTATGTAATTTATTATTTATCATGAAGCATCATACCTCAAAAGTCTTTGTTGTTTTTTACCGCTTTATAAAAAAGCAGTAATCCGATTCCAAGCGATAGCGGTATTAATCCACCGAGCAGAGAGTACACATTTTTTAGTGAGAATAAAAATATCGGCGTTAAAACGACACCCAATGCAGTTAACAAAATTCCGCACAGCAATGAAAACACTTTAAAATTAAAAACATGCAGGCTGGAATCATTTGCTTTTATTCTGCACATTATTTCACGGTGTCGCCAAAGCAAAAAAAAGAAAAGCAGAACACTCACTGAAACTACAGCAACAATGGGCAAAATCGCAATTAACACTTGTGCAGGTGGATACATTCGTTCCATAAAAGTTCCCTCATTATTCCAAGATAATAAATTTCTCAAAGTACAATTTTTCAATTTTTTCAAGCACTAATATTTTGTTGATCGAAAATAAAATTTCAGTTTTTATGTTTTCTTCGCCAAGACTTTGTATTTCGCGTTTTGTCTTTTGTTTGAAAAATTGAATAATAAGCTCACGCATCACAATTTTATTTTTCACCAGTTCTTCCTGAAACGCAGTATCATTCTCATCATACTCAAAATATGGAGCAATTACAATTAATACGTTATCTTTTGTTTTTGCCCGCAGCGTTCCGATATCACCAAAAAGCACTTTAGTTTTTTTAAATGCTTTACTATCGTTTGATGTAGCGGTTGTTTCAAACCGTGAAATATTTTGCGGCATTTTCGGCTGTGGTTTGACCAATACAATTAAGATTAAACTTAGCACGACGCACACTAAGACAACCACTGTTATTTTAAGTATCACTATTAATTTTTCCATAAGCGTATGTGTAATTATACTCAAAAGCACAAATTTAATAAAGAGTTTTATTTTTAAACCAAGGACTTATAGTATTTTGCACCTCGACTCTAGCCTTTTATATTTTTTTATATGTAAACAGTTTTCAAAAATAAATTACAAAATAATTTAACGAATACTTCCGCGTTCAACCTGAAAATCGTGATTTTCCGTTTTTGTTTTTACGCGAATATCGTTGATTGGATTCCAAGTGACCATAAATATAACTTTTGGAACGAAATTAAATTCGGTTCTGTTTGTTATAGGATTGATTTTTGCTTCGGGTCTAAACGAATAAGTAAAATTTAGCGTCCAATCTTTTAGATTATGTTCCAATGCAATATCGATAGACTTAATTTTAAATCCTGATTGTTGCCTCATAGTTTTATCCCAAAAATAAAACGATTGCAGTAAATCTTTTAAGACATTTTTTTCACCAGGAATCGTAACGCCTAGATTAAGCGAATCTTGAAAGTACCTTGCGATAACATCGTTACGACTAACGGTTCCGATTTTCAAAGTTAAAAATTCATGTATAGAAAAATCGATAGTCGGCGAAAAAGTAAAATAGCTTTCCGTAATTTTTTGCATATTTATATTAAGTGAAGCTGCAAGTGAAAGCGATAGACTGATGCGGTTTTTCCAAAAGTAAAACTTTAGAGGTGCACTTGCATTTGAAAAGTTAAATTCAAAACTCTTCGGTAAAAACTTTTTTTGCGTGCCAACACTTTGCCAACCAAGCAACGGATTAAGTTGATATTTCAAATCGCTTTGCATTAAAAAACCAAGCGCGAAGTATTTCCACGAAAATGCAAATCGAAGTGTCTCGCTCATTTTATCTTCAATGTTGTACGAATACATTTGCGATGTATTTATGTCCCATGGAAGTTTCCAATTTGCACTAGCAGTAAAAGGCGACCAAAACCATTTCTTTGAAGCGTTTTCCCTTTCATATATTTTTGTGTCTATTGCCAATGAGCCGTAAGGATGTTGAAAGTTTGCCGACATTGCATACGAATTTAAAAGAGGCGGAAGAGCTGCTGCCAACTTAAAACTTTGTGTGTAATTATTTACCGAGACTGCAAACATAGCACTGATATTATGCTCGGTTATAAAATCTTTTGTCCACTTTGCTTTTTCGATTTCATACTCTGGAGCTGAATATGTTCCGATAAATTTATTTCTCACTAGTACTTCCGAAATAGACCATTGAATATTGCTGTCTTTGAACATCTCGCTAAAGTATGCTGGATAAATTGCAACACTGTTTTTATTTTGCAACGTAAATATATTTGCTTTGAAGTTATTAAGTTCCAAAGTTTCCTTTTTTGTTACGTCGCTAACATAAGGATGACGCTGATAATTTTGCCGAAACATCAAACTGTTATCAACTTTCAAAAGATTTGAGAATATCTGCAACGAGCTATTTAAACCAATATCATAATTTATTTTAAAGTACTGCGAATAAAATTTTTTCCAGTTTATATCTTTAGGTTCATTCCATTGCGTATAATTCCAAAGACCTTCATTTAAAAAATCAAACTTAAAATCATATCCGAGATTATAGCTTACTACTTCACTTTTTGAAAATGTATTTTTACTTTGTGCTTTATATAACGGTAAAAAAATATCTATATAGTCGGTTTTAATTTTATTTTGTTTATCACTCGTGCTAGTTGCTTCATTTTCATCATTATCAGTTTCCTTAATATCTTCGGTATTTTCAAAAGGATTTTTAATTCCGAGCGTTGTTCCAGATTCAGACCTTTTTTTGGTGAGCATTGATGTCGAAAAGAGTGTTCCCGAAAATGAAAACGCAAACTTCGGCTGCAATTTTTCAGGGTAGTAAAACTTACGCTCTGGTGCATATAATTTTTCTTCGCCAGTCAATGTGTTATTTGCTTTACTGTAAAATGCCAAAGTTAAATCAGGATTAATCGAAATGGATTTTATATACGGCGAAAGAATTCCCGTGCTTGGATTTGTAGAAAATTTCAGCTGCCAGTTGTATGACTGTTGTTCAGACATCGCCGAATCACTTTCGGTGTTTGGGTTTAGCATAAACTTAAACCAGTTCATATCTTCACTGCGTGTAAAAAAATCGCTTTTAAAAAAAGGGTCTGAAACAAACGGAAGATTCACTGTCAAAGTAACAGGCGACTTACTAATCGTTGCATTAAAGTCAAAGTGATACCGAAACGGCAAAGTCAATCCGAAAAAGTTTGCTTTGTTAAATTGTTTTTGTCCATAAGAATTATACATTGTGAATATACTGCCACCAGCTGTTGCTGGATACTGAGTATGCGAGAACGCCAGATAAGCTCCGAAATTGAGTGCATTAAAATACTTTGCAACAGATCCGAAATCGCCGTCAAGCCCAACCAAAAATCCCAACGTCGAATACATATCTGCAACAAGCTTTAATCGTACTGGCTCCTGCCCTATCGCATCAGTGTTTAAGTTTTGAAAAAATAAGCCGTCGCGCTTTTGTTCTTTCAAAGTGTCTGAAACCAAAAAGTTTGAAAAGTTTGCACTTGCGTCTTTTTTTCCCTGCTGTTTTCTTCCGATAAGGTATGTTGTTGTTTGTGCAAAGTAACCTCCGCGTGGCTTAAACCCAAAAGCTGGATGAAAAATCATCTCGTCCGCAGGATGATAAAAAAACGGCAAGTAAAAAATCGGGATAATGCCAATCGAAAAATATCCGTTTACAAAACTCATTTCGTTACCAGGCAAAAGCCAAATGCGTGAAGCATTTATCGACCAAAGAGGTTCTTCCGCAGTGCTGGTTGTCAGTTTTGCATTTTTAAACGCAATAACTTCACTTGCATCGCGACCAGTGGTTTCCGAATGAATAACGTAATTTGATGCGTTACTTTTTTGTGCATCAGCTTCGATAATGCCGTCCAAAAAAACACCACTCATTCCCTTGATGTCGAAAAGAAGCCCCTGCCCTTTATATGATTGAACCGTTTTGCCAGAAACTTTTCTCTCATAGCGGACATTACCTTCGGCGTGAAGTGTATTGCGCGTTTTGTTGTAAATTATTCTGTCAGCAAAAATTGTGTCAAGCGTCGTTCCTTCCTGAACAGAAACGGAAACTGCACCTGTTAAAACAATTGTCTCTATTTTATTTTGTGACTCTTCATTTTCGGAATTTTTTTCATCAGAGCTTTCGGATTCATATTCAATATTGTTTGCCGAGTTAATAATCACCGTGCGTGTTTGCTTTGCAGGAGTGTCCTGTGCAGCAAGCGGCATGCATATTACAAATACGATGATGCCAAAAAACTTTTTCACAATATCCAAAACCTCAACCCGCCAAGTATATCAAAAAAGACTCATTTTATCAATCTAAAAATTTAAATATTTTTCACCGAAGCTTTTTGCAGTATTGCAAAGAAAATTTTTTTTAATTATACTGAAAGGATGCAAGCAAAAAAAAATGCAATAGTCATTTTAGGTGCGACCGCAACAGGAAAAACTTCTTTGGCTGTTGTCTGTGCAAAAAAATTTTCAGGCGAAATTATTTCGGCTGATTCCCGTCAAGTTTACCGTGAACTTACCATTGGTTCTGGAAAAGATTTATCGGAATACACCGGTGTTTTGTATCATCTTATCGACATCTGCGATTTGCATACAGAGTATAACGTATTTAATTTCCGACGCGACTGCCTTTTTGCATTTGATAAAATCACGCAGAAAAATAAACTTCCAATTATCGCAGGTGGCACAGGTTTATATTTAAACTCAATTTTGCAAAACTATGCGATGCCTGAAGTGCCGCTGAATGAAAAGTTGCGTGCAGAATTGGAGTTGCTTTCGCTTGATGAGCTTGCTTCGCTTCTCAAAAGCTTAAATCCAAACTTGCATAATACAACAGACCTGGAAGACAGAAATCGAGCGATTCGTGCAATCGAAATTGAGCAGTTTAAACGTTCAAACGCAAATACCGAAAACGCAAAGTCTGAAACTAATATGCCGATTAAACCGATAGTTTTTAAGATTGCGTTTGAGCGAGCCGTTTTGCATCAAAGAATCAAAGCCCGCCTTGAGCAGAGAATTGCGGAAGGTATGATTGACGAAGTACGTCAATGCATACAGCAATACGGTGAAATGCGAATATTAAAACTAGGACTTGAATATCGGTTCACAGCTTTGTTTTTACGCGGCGAATATACATTCGATGAATACATCGAAAAGCTGACTGCGACTATCAGGCAATTTGCAAAACGTCAGGAAACGTGGTTTCGTAAAATGGAACGAGAAGGTATCAAAATGATTCCGCTCGACGGTGCAAACAAATCTAGTATGCTTGAAACCATCGAGCGGGAGTTTTGCAAAAATATCTAGCCCTCGTTTTAAAACTCTGTAAGCTATTTAACGCTTGCCTAAGTTAAAACATTCGACATCAGAAGATAGCTATCACGGAGTTGGAACTGTTCCTGGCGTAGGAGGAGGCGTTCCAGCTTCAGGCGTTGTAGGTGGCGTACTCGCTCCTGGAGTGGAAGGAGTGCCAGCCTCAGGTGTCGCTCCTGATTCAGGTGTTGTTCCCGTAGGTGCAGGCGTTGCACCTGCTCCAGAAGCTTCGCCCTGCCCTGGCTGCACTGGAATTACTTCAACTTTAACGCCTGGTAAATCATGCACACCCGACTCCTTTAGGATATCCTCAAGCGACATTTCGCTATTCGCATCTTGCAGATTTTTCAATTCCTCTGGAGTTAGATAAATCGAAGGATCTATTATCAAGCCGTCATCATCAATATCTCCAGTACCACCTGAAAAATCTCCAAAACCTTCACGTATTCGCTGAATGCCCAAATCCTGCAAATTTTGCACCGAAGTATGATATGTACACTTTTCGGTTGGCTCAGTTCCACTTAAAAAGTAAAGACCGACACTTCCGTCAACACAAGCTGGAGTCATAAGCTGCCCCGATTTTTGACAAACCTGTGCATAGCTCAAACCAGTTTCAGGTCGCACAAAATTTCTATAAGTCTTGTCTTTGTGGATTTCATACATAAAATTTGCCCATACGGGGGCAGCAAGAGAAGCCGCCTCATTGTGCATACCGAGCGATAAGCCGCCTCTATCAAAACCAAACCATACCGCTGTCGTGTAATAAGGCGAAAAACCGATTGTCCAAACGTCGCTCCAGTTTTGAGCAGTTCCAGTTTTTCCTGCAACAGGCATCACAAAATACTTTCCTGTTTTCTGGTCTTTATAGGTAAATTTTTTACCTCTATTTGTTGCAGCTGAAATTGAGCCGTTTGTAACAGTGTATTTCATAATATCGGTCATAATAAAAGCATTTTGCGGACTAATCACCTGCATTGCAGAACCCAACTTTCGTTGTTCAATTCTCAAATCGCGTTCAACATCAAGCAAAATCGTTCCATCACGCCCTTCAATATTCAAAATAGCAATCGGGTCAACACGCCTTCCGCCGTTTTCAAAAACTGCATATGCCTTTGCCATTTCAAGCGGTGTAAACGAAGAAAATCCTAGAGCCAAAGGATATACACGCGGGAAATTATCCCTTATTCGTGCCGAATCTGTGATTCCCGTTAAATTCACAATTCTATCAATTACCGCATCAAAACCTGCACGTCGTAAAACTTCAACCGCTGGAATGTTAAGCGATGTCGCCAAAGCTTGATACGTTAAAACTTGCCCGTGCCATTTTCCGCTGTAGTTTTGCGGAATGTACTGCACTCCAGCATTATTCGAAAAAACCGTCGGTGTATCACTCAGCTGGCTACCTGCCGTAATCACACGGGCATCAATCGCAGCTGAATATATAAAAGGCTTAATCGAACTTCCAGCTTGAAATTTTCCCTGCGTCGCACGTATAAATTGATTTGCTTGCGTAAATTCACTACCACCTATCAAAGCTGTAATGTAGCCAGTATCATTTTCCAAGCAAATTAAAGCCCCTTCAACCGTCGTTTTTTCTTTTTGCTCCCTTGCTTTTGTTGCACCTTTTTTGCTCACAATCTGCAAAGTTTGCACATCGAACATCAGCGAAAACATATCGATTACAGGGTTTACTTCATCACGGTAATAATTCATCGCAATAACTTTATCGCGTCCGCTGTCGGTTTTTATTTCTGGTATATCGAAACACAAGGCAAGCAAAGCAGTTAAGTTATTGTATTCGCGCAACATTGACGAGTCCCGCGAATTTGCATTACCGACATCTCGGTTAGCTTTTTCGATACTCGGAAGCAAAAACTTTTCCGCAAGATTTTGGTGTCGCAGGTCGCATGTTGTGTTTATTGTGTATCCACCAGTGTAATAATCCATTGTGCCGTACATAAGGCTTTCAAGTTCACGCCGAACATATTCGGAGAACCAAGGTGCCTTATCATCGTGTGCAAAAAAACCCGAAAAATTCGTACGCGTGTAATCGAAATCCGCCCAGTAAGATTCAAACGATGCTTCAGCTTCATCCGCAGTCAAATACCCCATCTTGGTCATCTGCTCCAAAACCGAGCTTTGTATTTTGCGTGCTGTGTTAGGATATTCAAAAGGATTATTGTATATTGGGCTTGAAAGCTGAATAACGAGAATTGCAGCTTCAGCAGGCGTTAAGTCCTTCGTCGACGCATCGCAATAAAATTGGGCGGCAGCTTCAACGCCATGAATATTTCCGCTTCCGAAATATACTTTATTCAAATAAAGCTCCATGATTTCATCTTTGGAGTACCGACGCTCCATTTGAATAGCCCACCATAACTCAATAATCTTTCGCTTAAAAGAACGCTCTGTACGATCGGCATAAAGGTTTCCCGCAGCCTGCTGCGTAATAGTACTTCCGCCACCGAGATTCTTTTTGAACACCTGCCCAATAATAGCTCGAAGTATCGCTTTAACACTAAAACCAGGATGTGTGTAAAAAGCTCGATCTTCACGTGCCAAAAGAGCGTGAATCAACTGTGGCGAAATATCGTTAAACGCAATAATCTCACGCTTTTCCTTACCTGCATATTCGGTTATCAAATCCCCGCGAATATCCAAAACCTTCGACGGCAAATCAAGCGTAAACGAAGTAAATTCTTCACTCTCGCGTATATTTTTTGTTCTGGCAAGCATAAAACCCAAAACTGCCGAGCCAACAGCCAATATCCCAAACAAAAGAAAAAGATAAACAAAGATTAGCTTTCTCATATCGGTGCAATGATAATAAAAAACCAAAAAAAATCAAGAGTGCTGTTTTTTATTTCACGTCTCATTCAACGAAAGCCTATCCACAGCTCGAATTAAAATCCTGAAAGGATTTTAATTCGAGCAATGTGTGTCAAAAGCATTTTAGGCAGTTGGCTAAAAGCTACTCCGACACAAATTGCTCATTTACGCCACGGATATGCAGAAAGTTTTATGGAATAAGTTTTGGGCTATGCCCAAAACTTAAGGTTGAAAGCGTCTCAAAATCCAAAGCGT
>CALAEM010000008.1 GCA_937890985.1 uncultured Treponema sp.
AACTTTTGGTAAATGATGGAGAACTTAAAATCCGTTTTGGATTTTAAGTTCTCCCTTGAGTTGCACATTCGGTGAATGGCGGCAATGGCAGACTGAACGCTTGTGGATTTTTCGCTATTGACTTTTGTTATGATAAACTCAATAATTATGACGGCAGAGCGTTGAACCGCAAAACTTGTATCGACAACTGGCGAATGCGTTTGTTAATGCTCGCTAAGGAAAACTAATGGCAAATACGCGTCCGATTTTTACAAAAGCAATGCGTAAAACGCACACGATTTTAGCACCGCAAATGTCGCCAATCCACTTTGAGCTTTTGGAGGCAGCGTTTCGGCATTCAAATTATAATTTTGAGATTTTGCAAGAGGCGACGGCAAAGACTATCGATGTCGGTTTGAAGTATGTAAATAACGATGCCTGCTATCCAGCGATTTTGGTAACTGGTCAAATGATTGAAGCTTTGCAGTCTGGACGTTACGATTTGGAGCGAGTTGCACTGGCGATAACGCAAACGGGTGGCGGTTGTCGTGCGACGAATTATATCGGTTTTATCCGCCGTGCTTTGAATGACGCTGGTTTTTCGAAAATTCCAGTGATTGCTATCAGTGCACAGGGCTTTGAAAAAAATCCCGGCTTTACGTTTTCGCTGCCGATGCTTTCACGAGTTGCAAAAGCTATATGTTTGGGCGACTTATTGATGCGTGTGATATACCGAACCCGACCGTACGAACGAGACGCAGGGAGTGTAAATGCTCTTCACAAAAACTTTGCCGAAAGAATTAAAACCGAGTTGAAGCATCTTTCGCACTTCCGTTACAAAAAGCTGATACGCGACATAGTAAAGGCATTCGATGAAATTCCGCTGCGTCACGTGCACAAACCGCGTGTCGGCGTTGTCGGCGAAATTCTTGTGAAGTTTCATCCAGCCGCAAATAACGAAATCGTGAAAACGCTTGAAGCTGAGGGAGCGGAAGCTGTTATGCCTGATTTATTGGACTTTATGCTTTATTCGTCATACGGAGGGCATGTGCGGCACAATCTTTTGGGGGCGAAACAATCAAAGGCACTTATTGCAAGTCTTTCAATTTGGGCTTTGGAGCAATTCCGAAAGCCTTGCCGCAAAGCGTTAAAAAATAGCAAACGCTTCACCCCACCAGCAAGCATTTACGAACTCGCAAAGGGCGTTGACGGAATCGTGCAGCTCGGCAATATTATGGGCGAAGGTTGGTTTTTAACCGCCGAAATGGTTGAACTCATTCAAAGCGGCGTTCCGAACATTGCGTGTATTCAGCCCTTTGCTTGCCTTCCCAATCACGTAACGGGGAAGGGTATGATTAAGGAACTACGACGGCGATACCCAGACGCAAACATTGCCGCAATCGACTTTGACCCAGGCGCAAGCGAAGTAAACCAGCTCAACCGCCTCAAGCTCCTTTTAGCAACGGCGAAAAATGGCTCGCACCCTGACGATTGATTTTGACGTTTCGGACGATGAGCCAATGAATTATAAAGTGCCGAATTTTCTGGCAAAAATCATTCACCGAATGTGCAGCCGATGTGGAGCCTTAAAATCCTTGCGTATTTTAAGGCTCCTAACATGTGCCAAAAACTAAAACCAAGCTATAAGTTAGTCGGCGTGTACAAAAATACCGTTTCCAATTTTGTGTCAGCAAAAAATTTTTCGCGAACAAGTTGCACGCCGACGGTTTCCGTTTGATAGTGTCCGCCGCCTACCACCGTGATGCAGCTTTCCAACGCAGTGTGATACACTTCATGCTTAACCTCACCAGTGATAAAACAGTCCAGATTTTCTGCAACCGCCTCATCGATAAAATTACTTGCCGCGCCAGAAATTATTCCGACGTGCTTGAGCTCTCTTTTACCGAATGGCAAAACAATGTGCGGCTGCTCACCATTTTTAAAAAGCCTTGCAAGTAGCTCATCAAGTGTAACGCCTTCGTTCGGTTGAGGCAGGCGGTATGACATAATCGTACCTTTCACACCCAAAGCAGTACTATTATAAAAACCGAACGGCTCACGATTTTGCAATCCGAGATTTTCAGCAAGCCCTGCATTATTGCCAAGCACAGGATGCACGTCGAGTGGCAAATGCACAGCATATAACGCAATATCGTTTTTAATCAACGCTGCAAGCCGCTCATAATGCCGCTTTGTAACTATCAAAGACTTTCCCCAAAATAAGCCGTGATGCACAAAAAGCACATCGGCACCAACCTGTGCAGCTTTTGAAAAATTCTCCAAACAAGCATCAACAGCAAAAGCAACTTTTTTAATTTGCTTATCGGAACACGCAACTTGCAAACCGTTTTGAGACACATCAACCGCCGCAAAAGCCTCAAGGTTTAAAAGTCGCCGAAAATACAAGTCCAGCTCGTAAATATTCATACGCAAACGATACTCAGTTTATGTAAAAAAAGCAATTGCTCGATTGCAAAGTTTTTACAGTTATGATAATATTATGCCGATAAAAGGTAGCAACCGTGTAAGTATAGCATTTTATCAAAATTCACGGTTTTATTTTAAAAGGTAGCTATTGACCTAAGGTTGTATTATGAAAAGATTTTTTGCGTTTGTTCTTTTATTTTTGGGTGCTGCACACACAGCAGGTTACACACAAACCGATTATGATATTGTTCAGTTTTCTGCCGAGATAAAAAACCAAAGCGTTTATTTGCATTGGAACACAACTGGTAATGTACCGAAGCTTATTTTGTACCGAAGTCTCAATCCGTTCACGGACTTTTCGTCTTTGGCAAATGCCGTGTTGCTTTCAACTTTTTCGAAAAACACCAAGGCGTTTATCGATTACCCTTTACCGAACACAAATTACTATTATGCACTAGTTTTTGAAAATGATGTTACATCTGGCACACCGATAAAATTTATCCCCAGCAAAAACTCGATTTTGGTACCGATACGCATTGAGGCTGCAACCGAAGAAACGGAACTTGTAGAGCGTGCGTTGAGCTTGCCAACTTTGAACACGAGCGAAGCGGTGCAAACAAAGCGGGCAACCTTTTCTGCGGAAACGGAGCAAAAACTCCGTGAGTTGGAAACTAAATTCGGAAAGTATCCAGCGTACGCACGCAAAGCTGAAAACCCCGATGCGGAGCAACTGCCAGCTTTTTTTCGTTTCACCGAAGAGACTGCGGCAGGTCGTGATGTTACCGCACTTTCGTTGAAACGCATCTTGGACACTTACAGTGAAACAAAAAGCTGGCTTGAACTTGAAGCCGAGTTGACAAAATTTTTGCAGCTTTCGCATTCGGAGTTTATAGACGCTCGTGCGGCATTTTACCGTGCAGAAGCGTGTTTTTTTGCACAAAAATACGATTCCGCTTTGTTGCAGTTTTTGCAGGTGGAAGATACTTTCAAGCTTGAAGCAAAAAAATGGATTGCACTGACTCTTGAAAAATTAACCGAAAAATAGAAAGCTAAAAAAAAGGCTTGTTTCAGGCGAACGCCTTAAAACAAGCCTTTTTCGTTATAACCTAAGGCTTACCAAGCGAGCAGTTTTTTAAGCTCATCGTCGGTTTTGGAAAATTTCACAGTTTTATCTGTCCGAATAGACTTTACAACGTCGTTGATAGCACTTTGCACAGCCTCTTGTTGTTTTTGAGCTCGAATCATCGCCTGAAGATATTGGCTCACCGTCGTATCCTGCTCTGGGTCAATTTTATCGTTAAGCTTCAAAAACTTCATATTTTCTTTGCCAGTGATAACAAAAAACTGGAAATTGTTACTCATTTCTCGAACTTCGGTAACAGTATTGACTTTCAAGTCAAACAGCTCCAGAAGCTGAGCCATCGTAATACCTAAACTTTGTGCAGCCTGGTCAGTCTTATAAATATAACCAGTGGTTGTGATAAATCCAGCGTTTTCCTGCTTTGCTTCCTTTTCGATTTGAGCGGTTGCCTTCGGATTTGCAAGCAATCTTGCCCTCAAAGCATCGATTTTCGCTCGTTCCGTCGCTGTTTGTCCCTTTTTCTCAACAGCAACCAAGAAAGCGGTTACCATATCGGGACGCACAAAAGTTTGCTTGTTCACATCGTAATACTTTTCGATTTCCGTTTGCGTCGCGTCAATCTTTTGAATTTCCGCCCCGTATTTCTGACCGATGTATATTTGATGCATAAGCTCATCTCGAACACGCTCTTTGTACTGTGCCAGCGTCATTCCTGCCTGCTGCTTCAAAAAGTCATCGAGAGATTTATAACCTTCAGCTTTTATTTTCTCTTCGAACTGACTTTCGGTAATCGGCTGTCCGACCATTTGCGAAAGTTGATACTGGAAAGCTTCGTTGACCTGCGAGTCGGCAACCTTGATGCCTTCTTTTTGAGCGAGTTGCAAAACCAAACGGCTATTCACCAAAACATCCAAAATCTGACGGCGTTCTTCAACCGTCAATGTCCTCTGTGCCTGTCCTTCAAAATTCTTGACATAAGTTTTCACCGTACCTAGCGTAATAGGCTCTCTCTTTGAGTAATTCACCTCGGCAATAACTTGCAAATCATTTTGTGCAAAAGCAAACGCTGCTAAAGCGGTAAATAACACAACAGCCACTTTTTTCATACAAACCTCTTTAATGGTAATAATTTTTCTCAATATAATTGTAAACAACATCGATGAATTGAGGTTACTCGTTAGAAAATGTTTATTTTTTAATTTATATAGCTTTTGCCCAACACCAAAAATTTTACTTGAAAAAAAGTAAATTCGTTATTATAATTGCAGTATGAAAAGCGTTTATATTGATTACAATGCCACTACTCCGATCGATAGCGAAGTAAAACAAGTTCTTATCGATGCGTTAGATTTATATGCCAATGGTTCCAGTATGCACGAGGACGGACGAGTCGTCGCAAAAAAAATAGAAGTCGCCAGAGCTCAGGTCGCCAAATTGATAAACAGCGAACCCGAAGAAATTATATTTACTTCGGGTGGCTCCGAATCCAACAATACGGTGTTTCAAACAATGTGTTCACCGCTTTTGTTAGCGACGGCAAAAGCTGAACGCCTTTACGGAAACCGCAAAATGATTATCACTACGCAAATCGAGCATCCCTGCGTGTTGCAATCCGCACACGAAGCGGAACGTCGCGGTTTTAACGTCGTTTTTTTGCCGGTTGACAGCAAAGGCTATGTTGACCTTGACCTCTACAAAGCCTTGCTGAAAGAATCCGAGCAAACGAATGACCCGTCAAAAAAAGTTTTGTTGGTTTCGGTGATGACCGCGAACAACGAAATAGGCACAATTCAGCCGATTAAAGAAATGTGCGATTTAGCTCATCAAGCTGGGGCTTTGTTCCACACTGACGCGGTACAGGCAGTCGGCAAAATTCCTGTCAACGTTAAAGACACAAACGTCGATTACCTTACAATGTCGTGCCACAAGATTTACGGCCCAAAAGGAATTGGTGCGTTGTTTATCAAAAAGGGTTCACCGCTTGAGCCGTTTATCAAAGGCGGACATCAGGAACACGGTTTGCGAGCAGGCACTTATAACGCACCTTCAATCATAGCATTCGGCAAGGCAGCTGAACTCGCGAAACAGAATCTAAATAGTTATATGGAACACACAAGAGTACTCCGAGATAGACTTTGTGCTGGACTCACCGCAGCGATTCCGAACATCCACATCAACGGCGATACAGCAAACGGACTGCCGAACACTGCCGACATTTCCTTTCCAGGTGCAGAAGGCGAAGCGATTTTGCTACACCTCGATTTACGTGGCGTTAGAGCCTCAACAGGCTCCGCCTGTGCATCAGGCAGCTTGGAATCCTCGCACGTACTCGTCGCAACTGGTCTCGGTCCAGAACTCGCCCACGGCTCAATCCGCTTCAGCCTCGGCAAATACTCGACGCAAGACGATGTCGAATACATCTGCGAAGTTCTCCCGCCAATCATCAAAGACCTTCGCAGTTTCTCGACTCTCAAAGCATAATCGCTAAAATCCGTTTCGGTATTATGTAACCGAAGCTCTTTTGCGGAAAACGCAAATTGAGATAAACGCAAGTGACGCACACCGTATCACCAAAAGGCTTGAAACCTCTAATGAACGGTGTGCGATGCTTTGTTTTGCAAAAGCATTCCCCGATATCCAACGCTTCATCGGAATAGTCGCTTGTGCTATTTGACCTCCAAGCAAGCTATCCCAGGAAGCTCTTTGCCCTCAAGCATTTCCAGTGATGCACCGCCGCCTGTCGAAACGTGCGTCATCTTTGAAGCAAGGTTAAACTTGTTGATAGCTGCAACCGAGTCTCCTCCGCCCACAACTGTAATGCAACCTTTTGCGGAAGCCTCGGCAAGCATTTTCGCAATTTCTTCTGTGCCCGTTGCAAAAGCTGGAAACTCAAAAACACCGACAGGCCCATTCCAGACAATTGAAGCGGCGTGTATAATTTCTTCGCGAGCAAGTGCAAGCGTTTTTTTGCCAACATCCATCGCAATCATTCCGTCCGGAATATCAACACCGTCAACAGGAATAGCTTTTTCGTTTGCGTCAAATTTGCTTGCCACGAGATGATCAACCGGCAAGATAATTTTTACGCCTGCACGGTTTGCCTCATCAAGCAAGTTCTTTGCAGTATCAAGGCAATCTTCTTCGACGAGCGAAGCACCAACGGAATGACCTTGTGCTTTCAAAAACGTATAGGCCATACCGCCACCGATAATCAAACAGTGAGCATTTTTCAAAAGGCTTGAAAGTACACCGATTTTTGACGAAACCTTTGCTCCCCCGATAATGGCAACCATCGGCTTTTTCGGCTCATTGACAATCGTTTCCAGATAACGAACTTCCTTTTCCATCAAAAGCCCGCCGACACATGCTTTCATAAATTTTGCAATTGTATAAGTTGAAGCGTGTGCCCGATGAGCCGTTCCAAAAGCATCATTAACAAAAACATCGCCGTAACTTGCAAGCTCTTTTGCAAGTATTTCCTGCTTTGCCAAATCTTTACTCGTTTCTTCCTCGTGAAAGCGGGTATTTTCCAAAAGTAAAATACCCCCTTGCGGCAAGGCTGCAACTTTCGCCCCAGCACCAAAACACGAATCGGCAAACTCTACAGGCTTTCCCAGCTTTTTCGATAAGAGCTCGGCGACAGGCTTCATGCGGTGCTTCCCGTTCAAGTATTTTTCCAAATCGAAAGTTTCGCCGTTCGCTTTCGCTTTTTCTTCCGCCTTGGCTGCATCTTTTTTTGGGTCGCCCAAATGACTCATCAACACAAGCGAACGCACGCCCTGCTCCAAAATATAACGAATCGTCGGAAGCGTCGCAACAATGCGAGTGTCATCTTGAACTACACCGTCTTTCATCGGCACGTTAAAATCCACACGCATAATAACACGCTTTCCCTTCAAATCAATATCCTTGCACGACTTAATCATAAACCTTCCTCCAAAACCTTTCGGCATAAAATAATTGGACTCATTGTACATCAACAAATTAAAATAAGCAATCATTCTTTTTTTCTTGGTATTTACCGTCCCGTGGATAAACATTCGGTTAACCGAACGTAAATGGCAGCTTAAATTTTGCTCGCTTGATGAACGAATGCGTAACTTATAATTTTTTTGTTTTTTGTTATTATAGTTGCAGTTGCGTTTATGAAAAAATACTATGAACTTTTAGATGTAACGCCGTTTTCAACCGTTTCGGAAATTAAGCACTCTTTTCGGCAAAAGGCAAAAATGCTGCACCCCGATTTGAATGCAGACGACGATGATTTTAACCGAAACGAAAAAATGCGTGAGCTTTTGAGTGCCTATCGATATATCCTGGAAAAGCACAAAAGTTTTATCGAGCGGAATATTTTCCAAAATAAACAAGCACGGGAATTTAATTATCGGCAATGGCTTTTGGAGCGGGACGATTATGAAAGCCGTGCAAAGCTGATTGTGTTTGACCTTTTTCACGAACGCGAAAAAAGTGGAATTGCAGAATATTTGCGGCTTTTGGATTTAGATGTCCCTTTTATTTTTTCAAAATATTTTTCGCGTGAAGATTTTATGGATTATGGATTTGTACTTGCCGAAGAACTTTTTTTTGAAAAGCACTTTTATGAAGCATTTATTTTGCTACAAGAAATTTGCACTTTGGAAGAAAAAAAGCCTTACTTCACACATTTTTTTCCCGAAGTTATCCGCCTCACAAAAAATTGTCTCAACGGAATTAAAGCAACAAAAGACCATGCGAAAATTCTAAAGTGCTACAAGATTGCCTGCACGCTTCAATTCACCAAAAGACAAAAACTTGCATTCGAAAAACAAATCGAAAAAATTTTGCAAACCTGCTATTAACGTTATTGTCTGCCCTTTTTGCTAAAGCCCGTAACTCGCGGCGATGCAGTAACGTCTGACGTTGATGTTCTGCCCGCTTTTAGGTAATGAAAGCCAAGCCCAGCAATCATTGCAGCGTTGTCGGTGCAATACTTCAGCGAAGGAAAAATACACTGCAAGTCTTTTATTTCGCCAAGGCGTTTTCGCAAAAGTGAATTTGCCGCAACGCCTCCGCCAGCAACGAGCGTTTTGAGCCCTGTGTCTTTTACCGCCTTTGCAATCGGACGGGCGAGAATTTTTATCGCCTGCTCCTGAAAACTTGCGGCAATGTTTTCGGGCGTTTTTTTAAAGTCTTGGTTCCAAAACTGCTCAAGCCGATGAATGCATGCAGTTTTTAGCCCAGAATACGAAACATCATAGCTATGCCCAGGTTTCAAATGCGGCATCGAAAAATGAGCCGCCTCAGCATTGCCGTTTTTAGCTAGCTTATCAATCGCTGGCCCGCCAGGATAACCAAAGCCGTAAAACTTTGCAACCTTATCAAAAGCCTCGCCCGGAGCATCATCAATCGTTGTGCCAAGCACCTCGATATCGTCAAAGTTATGCACCACACACAAAATAAAATGCCCGCCCGACACCATCAGCCCCAAATACGGATAAGCAATTTCCTTTTCAAGATGTGCCGCATAAATATGCCCAAGCATGTGATTCACCGCGATAAAAGGCTTGCCAGTTATCCAACTGAGCGTTTTCGCAAAGTTCAGCCCCACAAGAAGCGAACCCATCAGCCCCGGTCGATTCGTTACAGCAATTCCGTCGATTTGCTCAAGCGTCAACCCCGACTCGCCAATCGCCTGACGCACAACTGGCAAAATCCACTCAACATGCTTGCGGCTCGCAATTTCTGGCACGACGCCGTTATACGCCTGATGAAACGGAATTTGCGTCGCCACAACATTACTCAAAATTTTCTTGCCGTCCTCAACAACAGCCGCCGCCGTTTCATCGCACGAACTCTCTATTCCTAAAACTTTCATTTTGTTATCTTTAACTTGAATTCACTTTCTTAAAGTGTCGCACCATTCTAATCAGAAATAAAACACGTGTCAAGGCAAGCCCCGACTTACTCACCACTCGCAACTTCAGCTTCGCAAAATTTTTCTCCATCTCGGCATTTGTAAACGGAAAAGCTTATCCACGGGACGCATTAAAATCCGAAAAGGATTTTAATGCGTCCTACGTGTG
>CALAEM010000009.1 GCA_937890985.1 uncultured Treponema sp.
GCTCTTCGGCTTGCTTTTTCGCAGCAGCAGCGGCTTGCTCTTCGGCTTGCTTTTTAAGCCGCTCTTCTTCCAAGCGTTGTAACTCAGAGTCAGCCGCTTCCTGCCTCTTTTTCACGTCCTCTTCAAGCAGACGTTTTTGCTCTTCAAGCTGTGCAATCTCAGCTTTTTGCCTTTCAAGCTCTGCCTGCTGTTCGGCAGTTAACTCAACTGCTACATTGTTAGTTGCAACAGTGTTCGGTGTATCCTTTTTTCGAAAGAATACTATCAAAAAGAAAATCAAAAGTGCCAATATCGCACCACCAAGTGCGACAAGCACATACTTCACAAAATCATTCAAGGGTTCCTTCCTCCTCGTTGTAATCTATTGTGTTTTCCGCCCCTGCAGAAATCGTTTCTGCGGAGTCCGAATTGGTCAAATCTTTATTTACTTGGTCTAACAGAGCTTGTTCGCGTTCGAGGCGGGCTTTTTCTTCCGCTTGCTTGCGTAAAAGCTCCGCTTGAGCCGCATCTTCCTGTCCCTGCAAAATGCTGATAAGCCGCTCAATTGAAGCCCGCTGATAACTTGTCGGCTCAAGCTGCAAATACGTCCTGTATGCAACAAGCGCGTCTTGCTGTTTTCCGAGTTGCATTGCCGTATTAGCCTTATTCAAAAACGAAGCCGCATAGTATGGATTTTCGGTAATCGCCTGCGTGTAAGCATTGAAAGCCAACTCGTATGCACCTTGCATATAATATGCGTTTCCGAGGTTATAAGAATAAAGATACGCATCTGTCGGGTCGTTTGCCTTTCCCTTCGTGAGCCACGTAATTGCATCGCTATATTTTTTCATTTGGATACATGCAACCGAAAGATAAAGGTAAGCTTTTTTTTCGCCACCTTGCTTTTCCGTTTCCGCAAAAAAAATCGGCAAAGCTTTTTCGGGAAAGTTATTTTTCAAGTATTGGATTCCCTTATTTAAGTCGAGTGCACTTTGTGCGTATAAACTGATGCACATAAGGCTATAAACCAATAAAATTTTTATTTTTTTCATTTGACATTATCCTCTAAAATTTATATTATAGGCGAATGATAATTATAATATTCGCCGCTATCGGTTCAATTATCTTTGTACTGATGCTTGTTATAATGAAACTATTTACTTCACCGAAAGATATAGCATCGCTTACAAAGATGCTCAAAAACCGCGAATACAAATCGCTCATCAATAAAGCATCACGCATTTTACAACAAAACCCAGGCAACTGGCAGGTACGATACTTGCTAGGCAAGGCGTACCTTGCGTCGGGGAAAACCGACGCTGCACTGTCGGAGTTTTCCACCGTCAGCAAAACCGCTGTCTTCGAAAGTATAACATCCGAAATTGAGTTTCGGAACATTTTATCAGATTTGTTGTTTAAATTCCAGTACTACGATAAAGCTTTTGAGGAATTATCTCTTTTGTTAAAATTGCAACCAGACAATCCGCACACGCTTTTTAAACTCGGGCAAATTTTTGAGTTTAACAACAACACTGCCAAGGCAGCCCGCTATTACAAGTTAGTTTTGGACATTGATTCAAAGTATGGAGAGGCGTATGCCGCCCTCGGTTTGATTATGTATCGCGGGCAGGATTTTGAAGAGGCAGACCGCTTGATTGCAAAGGCTTTGCAGATTGACGGCGAAAACACGATGGTTTGGTACTATCAGGGAAAAATCGCTTTTGCAAAGAAGGATTACGCGGTTGCCCTTGCCGCCTTTGAAAAGGCGAGTCGCAATCAAAGTTTGCGGGCAAAGTGTTATTTTGAGCGAGGACGCTGCTATTTCGACGCAAATGATTTGCAAAAGGCGATTTACGAATTTGAGCGGGCAATTTCGACAAGCAAGCCCGAAAGTAAAGCGGCACTTTTTTCGAGGTATTTGCTGGCGGCATGTTACGAAAAAACGCGTATGCTCGATAAGGCTTTGGAGCAATGGCGGATTTTGCAAAAGCTTTCACCTGGCTTTCGCGATGTTGAAAAAAAGCTTGCAAATTACGCAGACGTTGCACAAAACGACTCGCTTAAAGAATACTTAACCAGCACAAAGGAAGATTTTACACGCTTTGTAGTTAGCCTCACCGACCAAAAGCTAAACTATGAAGTCGCTTCCACGACGCAAATGCCTGACGGCGTTATCGTTACGGCGAAAACGCGAGACACAAAACAGTGGCTCAACGTACGCACCCGCACATATCAGCTTTATTTTTACCGTGGCGATGAGGTGCTGGGACTTGAGACGATGCAAGACTGCTACGACAAGATGAAAAATTCTTCGATCGATAAAATCTACGTTTTCACTCAAATGGGTTTCACAAAAGAAGCGATAAAGTTCACTGAAAATCGCCCGTTTGAATTGTATGACAAGCGTAAACTCGAAGCACTTTTTAACTGAAGTTTTTTTTGCTAGCTTCAAAGTTTTTAGGTCAAACCTAAAATGAAAAAGCCTTCTTAAAAAGCTTAAACTTATTTCTTTTAAGCTTTTGGGCGTTTCCCTTGCTTTGCTTTTTCAAAAATTGGCGACGTTTTTCAAAAATTATATTTTTGAAAAACTCGAAAGTCA
>CALAEM010000010.1 GCA_937890985.1 uncultured Treponema sp.
CTCACGGGAGAACTTAAAATCCAAAACGGATTTTAAGTTCTCCATCATTTACCAAAAGTTTAATCCGCTCCGCTCGTTGCGGTTCATCAATGCGGTTCAAAAATTGGCATGGACGCCAGTCAATTTACAATATCTGCATACTTAATTATTATAAATTGACTTTCGAGTTTTTCAAAAATATAGTTTTTGAAAAACGTCGTCAATTTTTGAACCGTCGTTAGTGTCAGCAGCGTCCACGGATGGACGCAATTTATTTCCGCCAATTACGGCAGAAAGTTTTAGGCAACAAGTTTTGGGCGTAGCCCAAAACTTAAGGTTGAAAACCATGCAGGACGGACGGTTTTAATACAGACCCGCAAGGTAATTTACAACAAGGATGTTGTAAATTACCGAGAATTGCTTTCTCAAAACCAATCGATTCCGCACTTGAATTAAAAACGCAAAAGCTTTATTATCGACACGAGATAGTTATGAATAAAGCCTCAGATAAAAACTTAGCTCGTCATTCCGCTCATCCGACGTTTTCAAATAACAAACCTATTCGCATCCTGCACGCCGTTTCGCAAATGGATAGGGGCGGAATAGAAAACCTACTGATGAACATCTACCGAACCATCGATAGAACGAAGGTACAGTTCGATTTTCTAGATCATGCAACGGGGGAAGGAGCTTTTGACCGTGAAATTTATGATTTAGGCGGTAAAATATTTAAACTGAATAAGTTGTCTCGCTCATATTTTTTGCAATATGGCAGAGATTTAAAGCATTTTTTTTCGGAGCACCATGAATATACAATTATTCATTCACATTTGAATTTGCTTAGTGCCTTTACACTTAAATATGCAGCTGCATCCGATGTCCCAGTGCGAATTGCTCACAGCCACACAAATATGCTTTTGAATACTGGTTTAAAAAAGCTTGTGAAAATATATGCAAAAAAAATAATCAACAAGTACACAACTCATCGTTTTGCATGCTCGAAGGAGGCAGCAGTTTGGCAGTTCGGACAGTCCTACTATGACAGCGGCAATGTTACGATAATTCCGAACGGCATTGCTCTTGAAAAATTTGCCTTCTCTGAAGCAACACGTGCACGGCTCCGAAAAGAGCTAGGCATCGGCGAAAACACATTTGTAATTGGACATTCAGGAAGTTTCACTCCAGTAAAAAATCATCGGTTTTTGCTTAACGTATTCAAAGCTGTGTATACCAAAGATAACACCGCACGACTTTTGTTGGTTGGCGACGGTCCGCTCAAAGACGAAATTATAAAACAAGCTAGCGATTTAGGAATCCTAAACTGTATTATTTTCACAGGAAGCGTTGGAAATGTTTACGATTACCTTTGTACAATGGATGCTTTTATTTTTCCGTCTCTGTTCGAAGGCTTGGGAATGTCCGCAGTGGAAGCTCAGACGTCTGGACTGCCTTGTTTTCTTTCAGATACAATCAGCCACGAAGCGGTGATTTCGGAAAAATGCTCGGTTTTACCGCTCGGCGACGAAGCTACTTGGGCATCAAAAATCTCTGAAACTATGCAAAAGTCCCGACAAGGCACGCCTTCCCGCCTTTGCCCAAAAGACAGTACCAAATTCGATATAAAAATCATAACAAAACAGCTCGAAGACTTCTACCTCAAAATCTACTTTGGCAACACAAACGATGCCAACAATGACTCTAGCTCCAGCACGCTCCAATATTTTTAGTGAGAAACTGCGCATTGCCACTTATCTTCATTCACCGAATGTGCAACTCACAGGCAACCGAAGGTTGCCATCATGTCCCAATCGCTGACACGGAAGTCAATTCGTGAACCGCCGTCCGTGGCGGTGGCAACACGGACGTTGCCAATTACCGAACTCAGCGTTTGAAACAAGTAGGGTGAATTAAAATCCGAAAAGGATTTTAATTCACCCCATGGATAAGCTTTACCGTTTACAAATCGCCAGAAGTGCAGAAGATAGACGTGTTGCAGTTGAGTTTATTGTCCAAGTGCAGTCGCGAGCTTAAAAGTAACCTTGATCTAGTCGCGTATGTTTTACCCTTACGTGGTAATGCTAATATTTATCGACGGGAAGTTTTAGTGTATTATGAGAAAAGTTACTTGCTTTGTTTGTTTTTTTTGCTGTGCCGTATACGCGACAGCTCATCCGCACATGTGGTTTGACTGTGAGTTTGAGGTTGTCTTTAATCAAGGCGTTTTACAGGGCGTTTACGTGAACTGGACATTCGATAAATTTTTCAGCTCGGACATTATCGCAGGATATGACGCAAACCATGACGGAGTATTCAACTACGCAGAAACAACCGATGTGTTTCAAAATGCGTTTACATACACCAAAGACTATAAGTACTTTACGTTTATACGCACTGGCAAAGAGCGTAAGTCGCCAGTTTACGTTGACCGCTCAAAATTTTCGGCAACACAAAAAAACGGCGTGCTTTTGTATAGGTTCTTTGTTGACCTTTCGGCGTATAAAGACTTGCATGAACTATATATCGCTTGTTATGATTATACTTTTTTTTGTGACATTGGTTACACAAAACAATGCGTTAGTTTTACAGGAACGACAAACTCGCCAAAATATTCGATTTTTGAAAATAAAAGCTATCCAATTTACTATAACCCGCTCGGTGCGATGGATGACATGAGAATTTATTCAAAGTGGGCACCTGGATTAAACACTTATTATCCTCGCGAGGTTAAAATAACTTTTTGAGGGCAAATATGAAAAAGCGTTTAGTGCTGCTGGCTTTGTTTTTGGCGATGCTTATGATAACTGCGTCTGCAAATCCTTTTTTGCAAAATAAAAACTCACCGACGCCAGTTCAACAGCACCAGCCGAGTCAAACCGTCGTAAGCGGTATGCGTTATTTAAGCGGGCAACTTGCGTCGTACATTGAAGCGTGGAAAACAAAACCGAGTGCGGCGTTGCTTTGTATGACGCTTGCAATTTCTTTTGCGTACGGCTTTATCCACGCACTCGCACCGGGGCATCGCAAAGTTGTTGTGTTTACGTATTTTTTGAGTCGCAAGGCAAAAGCACACGAACCCGCACTGCTTGGGCTTGCATTGGCTTTAATCCACGCTTGTGCGTCGCTTGTGCTAATGACAATTTTCAAAACCGTCTCAGGAGCGGTTTCGGCTGCTGTGAATAACACAAGTGTTTATATGGAAGGCATCACCTTTCTAGTACTAATAGTGCTTTCGGTTTACGGCATTATCGAGGCTGCAATTTCACTTCGGAAAAAAAGCTCCGCAGAAAAAACGATAAAAATCACGGCGTTGTTGTTGAGTGCGATGTACCCCTGCCCAGCGGCAATGCTCATTTTAGTGTTCGCGATAAACTTGCAAGTGTTTTCGCTCGGAGTGTTTGCACTAATCGCGTTATCGCTTGGTATGTCACTGCCGATTATTGCGTCGGGGTATGCAGCGTGGGCAGGTCGAACGGCACTGTTTAACCGCATACGAGAAAACGAACGGCTTTTGACAATCATTGCTGCTGTGTTGCAAATCGTGGCGTTTTTGCTTTTGCTGATAATCTCGCTCAACATTGCAATGCCTTTTATCTTGGGTGTTTTTCACCGAATGCTTTCTTGAATAACCTTTGCTTGCTTCAACTGAAGCTGCAAATCTTGCAGCAAGTTAAAACCGAAAGTAAATAAATTCTGGAATACCTGATGTGGTAAAAAGATTCATCGCAACAAACGCACAAGCAAAAATTACAGCTTTAAGAGCAAGCGGAAATTTTGCATAGATGCCGAAAAGCTTTTCGGAAATACTTTCGGGTATAAACTGAAAACCGATACCTGCAACGACTAGCAAAACACAAAGCGGACTGACCACCTGAAAAGGTAGCGTAAGATTTCGCAGTGACGCAAAGTACAATCCTGCTTCTGCAAGATTTTCCGAGCGGAAAAAAATCCAGCTGAAAGTGATAAACAAAAAAGTTCCTGCCGTGTGCAAATATTTTTTTGCAGAATGCCGAGGTTTAAGCCCTTCTTTTTGGTGTCGGGTTTTTGCCTTTTCCAAAAGGCTCGCTTCCTCGATGTTTGCCACTTCGAGGTTTTGTGCCAAAGTTTGCCCTTCGCCTTCGGCGTAGGTTTTCGCAAAAAGACGCTCGATACAAAGTGCTAAACCTTGAAAAGCTCCCCAGATTAAAAACGTGAATTTTGCTCCGTGCCAGACGCCTGCGATTAACATTGTGAAAAAGAGGGCGAGCATTGTGCGGACGATGCCGAAGCGTGAGCCGCCGAATGCAAAGTAAACGTAATCGCGGAGCCAGCTCGAAAAGCTGATGTGCCAGCGTTTCCAAAAGTCAGTAACGCTTTTTGCGGTGTACGGGCGGTTAAAGTTTGCGGGCGTTTCGAAGCCCAGCAGTAAGGCGATTCCGATTGCCATGTCGCTATAGCCCGAAAAGTCAGCGTAAATTACGACGGAGTAGGCAACGGCGGCAAATAAAAGTTCGAGTGTGTTGAATGTCATAGGAGCGGAAAAAACTGGCGTGGTAACGAGTATGCTCAGCACGGTTGCAACAATCATTTTTTTGATTAAGCCCAGAAGTATTAAGCTTGCTGCACGGTCGAATGGAATGCAAGCGTATGCGTTTTTGTCCGCTTCGAGGGCTTGCTGCAAATGCTCGAAAAAATATGCCGCATGCACTATCGGCCCTGAAAAAATTTGCGGGAAAAACGTTATGTAAAGTGTGAGGTTTATAAAGGATTTATGCATTGGAAGCTTTCCGAGATAAACATCGAACAAATAGCTGCAACACTTAAAAACATAATACGAAACACCCAACGGCACAATCGCTGTAGCCGAAAGCAATTTCAAAAAAGTTTCTTCACTGAATAATTGCGGAAACGAGTTGTTAAAAAAGCTCAAAAGCGAATAGGCTTCTTTAAAGTAAAGCAAGTACAGTATGTTAAAGGCGGTTGCCGCAATGAGAACGGCTTTTCGCGGTTTGAAGTTTTTAATTTTTGTCAAAGCTAAACCGAAACCGCAATTTATCGCTGTTAGGGCAACCATAAGTACCGCAAAGCGAAAACTAAAAAAGCTGTAAAAAACAATGTTTGCGACAACAAGCAGTATTTTTCTGTCCTGTGCTTTGGTAAACACATACCAATAAAGCAAAAAGACAACTGTAAAAAAAACAAAAAATTCAGCGGTCGGAAAAAGCATTTGAAAGCACGCGATGTTTAATTTTATTGTTCAATCGACGGTGCATTTGCCATTTTGCGCTGAATTTCACCAGCTCGCTCTTTGGGCATCAGCGTAAACCAATACGAAACTGGCGAGTTTTTGCCCTGCTCCGTGGAATACACTTCCGTTGCACGCAAAACTTCGATTATATCTTGGTCGTCCAGTTCGAGAAGGTTTTTCACCGCATCTGCCGGACGACTATTATACGCGTAAATCGCAATTTGCCTGATGTTCGCCGCTCTGTCGTTTTTTTCAGCGAGAAGCTGTTGAAAGGACTTTTCTTTTTCGTCTTGTGCGGCACGGCGTTCGTCAAGCTCCGCAGCAATTTGCTGATTTTCCGCGATTGCTGCTTTCACATCGGCTTCCTTTTTGTCAAGTTCTTCGCGACGGATTTCCAATGCTTCCAAGCGTTTCGCAATCATATCCGCATCAAGGTCAGCATCCGTGTTTGTCAGTTTATCTTTACCGACACCGCGGGCAGATTCGATTCCGAACAACGAATACACAGGTGAAAAAACCGACTTCGCATTAATCAGCCCCAAATAATCAAACAAAAAAAGACCGGCAAAAATCAAAATGATAATCAACAAAATGAGAACAATAACTTTTCCTATAGTTCCGTGCCTTGCCATAAAAGCTCCTAAAATATTTTTTAGTTTACTATATCTTTTTTTATTTTTCAAGCTAGTCGGTAAAATACTTTTTGAAAAAGCTACTCGAATTATTCAGTGTATTTGCCGTTAATCATCACAAATGGTTTTGCAGTTTCTTCGTCGTGGTAATGCTCGTATTTGACTTGCAAATATCGGACGCAGTCTTGGACAGTTTTGAACTTTACGGCTTGGTACGGCTCTTCGAACGAAAGTTTTTCGATGAAGAGAAAACCAGAGGCATTTTCCACGAGTACGCCGATATGCCCGACAAAAAGATAGTCTCCGTCAAGGTTGTCGTGCAACACCACGGAAAGCATCTTGGCTTTGCTGTTGAATGCAAACTGCGAAAAATAGTCCTGCATTTTTTCTGCGTGAATGCGTACGTCTGTCGTTTTATCGGTTGGAACCCGCGAGAAAAGTTGCCTAAATCGGGCGGTTTCTTCTTCGGTGAAAAGCCCGCCCTGCACGATTGCATCGTTATCCAAAAACAGCAAAGCATCGTCATACTCGCCAGACGGAATTTGAATCGAGTCGCCAAGCAGCGTAAAAGCTGTGATGCGACAGTTTGTTCCAATGTACAAACCCTTTGCTTTTTTCCACAATTCGGATATCTTTGCAACATCATATTCAGGTGCCACATCAACAAAGCCTTTTGTCAAACTCGTGCACTTAATCGTATCGTTATAATCCTCGACGGCAGCAAAAAATCGCGCAACACTTTTCGCCGAAATCACTTGCTGAAGGTCGTTCATCACTTCGGTTTTGCTCGCAGAATCACTAATGTTGGAAATCAAAAACGATGCGTCCTGTGCAGTATGAGTTTTTTTCGGTTGACAACTCAGCAGCAAAACACAAATCATAAAAGCCAATTTTATCGATATTTTTTTCATCATAAATCCTTATAAATTTTACCTGTAAAAATTTCAGCCATTCTATTGATTTGCAACAAAAAAGTCAAGCCAATTTTGCTCTCAAACTCTCAACTAACAACCGCACCTTTCCAACTATCGCTTGTCGCCATTCACCGAATGCTTATCCACGGGCAACCTTCGGTTGCCTACTTTTATCAAAAGC
>CALAEM010000011.1 GCA_937890985.1 uncultured Treponema sp.
CAGCGTCAGATGTGTATAAGAGACAGTCATTATACTGCTCTTTTAATGCATTGAGCCAAACACCGCTCTTTGCATCACATAGTGCGCTAGAAAGTTTTGCATTTATTTTATTCAATTCATTTTTTCTTGCATTATACTCTGAAATCTGGCTAAAAAATCCATAACCTGGTATTAAATGTTTTAAATTAGGTTCGTATGTATCCATAGAACCTATAATATCAACGGCTTTATAAATGTTTCCGGATTGTAGATTATCCATATATGAAATATAGTCCGCTTCAAAATTTTGAATTCCTTCTTTTGAAGCACTACCAATAATAATTCCGCTCGTCTTGCCGAAAATATATCCGCCAACAATAGATCCGATAAGTATTCCTATTGGTCCTAATGCAGTACCAATAGTGCCGCCTATTGCTTTCCCTGCTGAAACTCCCAGTGAACCGCCTACGGTCTCACCAAGAGAGGAACCTATAAATATTGCAGTAGAAGAATGCAGTAATTCCCCACTCTTCTGTACAAGCTCCCCTTCATCAAGTTGTCCGATTGCATATTTGTAAAGAACTTGACCTATATCGTATGTTGTGCTAACAGCAAAAGTAGCAATATTACCGCGCTTTAGAATTCCTCCGACTAAATCTTTGGTGAATATTTTTTCTGCAGCTTTTCTACTAAAGTAATGCTTTATGCTATTTTCAGTTCCTTTCTTTATTATACCACCAAATGATTCCAGAAATTGGTCTTCCGTTAAAACATCTTCTCCATTTTTTATTTTTAGTAATATCGAAATACCTTCTCCAATTGCAGCACTTGTATACCCCGTCATAATGTCATTCTTAATTTCATTTTTTTCGAATTCTTTGCGAACTTTTGCTTCATCCTCATACTTTACAACTTCACCTTTACTTGACCTTCTGTCTATATCTTTCAATTCTTCAGAAGACACGGGTTTGCTTTTCCCTGTTGAATCTGTAACATTTTCAGCTGTATCTTCGTAGCTCTTGCTGACATCAGGTCTTGAATCTTTATTTCTCAAAGACTCTCTTTTTGCAGTTTTTTTTACGTCTTCTACTTGATCAGATGGAACTATTTTTTCTTTGCCGTCATATTTAGGTTTTGATATTGCCTTTGCTGAATCTTTACCGGTCTTGTAAGCTTTTAATTGAGCTTCGTATGAACCATCTTTAGTCCGAATATCAGTTGTTTCATCTATTGGATTAGGATGATGTTCCATCAGTTTTGCATCTCTATCAGTAAAAGCACCGAGCGGATTTCTTGATTTTTGTGTTTCTATATTGTGTGAATTGACATGATGATTCTCGAACAAAAAACCTCTTCTATTTGGGGCATTCATATTTTTTTTATTTAAGGCAGTCTCTTGTATTGATTTTGAATATTGTTCTAATGCTGCATTAAGTTTCTCGCCTTGTTTTATCGAGTCATTTATATTAAAACTTGCTATAGTATTATTAATAGCCGCTTCGTGAATCTGCTTTTTCTTCTCCATATTTTAATCCTTATTTAGGCAACAAAATCTTATCGCTGATACAAATATATGTAATTATATAGTAAATTGTTGATATTGCCCTATCCCTTGGTTCTGAATTAAAAGCAGCGCAGCTATGTTTTTCATACTAACTACTGCTTAACCTGCATTTGGGGCTTTGCCGAAGCGTGTAGCGAGGCAAAGTTGGAGCGAAAGTTGCATGAAAACGGACACGGATGTCCGGGGTATAAACAGTAGCGAGTTTTCGCAGCGAAAACTCGTCCATTAAGAATGAACACGGATGTTCATTCTTAATGAGGCGACCGTCCAAGCAACTTTCGTGACAAAACAAATGTCAGGTTGAAGCGGGTGTTAGACGTTATTTATTACTCATAATGGCTCTACATTCAAAAAATACCATTCGTATCTTCTATCAAGTTCAAGAAATTTCAGATTTGAATTTTTCTATTTGCTTTTTGATTTCACCTTTATTCATATTTATCGAGGAAGTTTCGCCACGAGCATCTTTTTCGTTTCCACCACCAAAACTAAGCCAGTTAAAACTCCCCATTATCATAAAATCTTCGTCACAAATCACGATTTTAGAATGGTCATGTGTATTTATCAGCTTAAAAGATTTTCTATCCAATGAGTTAAAAAATTTCTTTGAATCTTCATCAATTCCAGCTTTGTCAAATCTGTTTCTCGGTTTCATTCCATATTTTATAGTAACTTTTACACCTCGTTTAATAGCATTTTGAATATGGTCTTTGTAAATTTGAAGTGTTCGCCAATTTATCCACGGTGATTGAATATAGATGCTGTTTTTTGCATTTTCAAGCACATAAATAAAATACTTCTTATGTTCATCAACTTCGATTGTTTTACCCTCTGTAATAGCAATCTGTTCGATAGGCTTTATTTTCTCTTCAATGACCTCCGGTGTTGATTGATAGAATTTTTCTTTACTATCTTCAAATAAAGGCTTACACTTTAATGAAATATGTTCGCTCGTAAATTTCTGCTCACTCATAATACGATGAAAAAGTTCCGTTGCATCATCATCTCTCTCATAATCACGATTGAGGACCAAAAGTTTTTCATTTTCTTCCTTGTCTTTGAAAAACAGACAGACATATTGATTGAAAAATTTGTTTGGTGCAATTTCTAAAATAGTCGTTACATCTTTTTCCTTATTTTGCAGATTCTCAATCAAAACTTGACGGAGCGTTTTATTGTCGGAAAAATTCTCATCTAGGTACTCAATTCGCGGACGGGATTTTACATACGGCTTGAATTCAATTGCACCTTCTCGTGTCTTTTTATTATTTTGATTTATTTTCCCATCATCCCCCATACATGTTCCAAAGATTCCATCAAAATTAAGATATGCGGATGTTTTTTCTGTAACCAATTCTTTTTCTTTTTCGAGGATTTCTTTGCCATTGGTAGATAGTTTTAATTCATTTTGTTTTAGATAGCCTTTTGTCGTCATTTCTGCTAAAATACTGTCCAGTATTTCCTTATCCAGTTGTGTAATATTTTGCAATTCTGAATACGCATCTACATTTCTAACACTTTCAAGAAACTGGATAGTTTTTAACACCGATATGATAATAGTATGAATCTCTTGGCCTTTTGTATATTCAAACAAAATTTTCGTTCTGTATATTGGGTAGTCAATTTCGCGAACATCGTACATATAATAATCAGGGTAAAAATCGCTGTATTGATGATTTAGTAATTCTAAATCAGGTCTTAAAACTCTCTCATCGTTATTTTGTTTTTCCGGCATTTGGCTTCTCCTCAATTACAGTGTATTCATCCTTATTTTGAGCAATGTATCCAATAATTGCCTTAAACGGATTATTTTTATCGGAAACTTTCGCTTGATGCAAAAAATCCATATCTCCTACGATTATTAAAAGCAATTTTGCTCTTGATAGCGAAACATTCAGGCGTTTTTCTTCTGCAATAAAGTCAATTTTAGCTTTCTGTTTTAATTTACCGGAGCGAACACAGTCGTAGATAATTATATCTCTGTCGCTTCCCTGAAAACTGTCAACTGTTCCAATGTCAATCTTGCAATCAGCATAGTTTTTCTTTATAGCAAGGCGACTGCGTAACAATTCCATTTGTGCTTTGTATGGCGTGATTATACCGATGTCATAACTCTTATTCTGGGAAGTCATTTCTGCTTTGAGTTGATTTAAAACTCGTTCAATAATTCTTGCGTTGCATTGGTTAATTTTACCGGTGCCTTTCTGCTTATCTTCCTTATCCGGCAGTTTTCCAGTATCACACCAAACAACATTTGAGGTAAATGAAAGCGAATGTTACTTTTTTGAGTTAATCACATCGGTCGTTTTGAGCTTGCCTTCATAAAATGCATTGCTGTACAAATCACAAATTGAACGGGCAGCTCGATAATTGTATTCAAGTGTATGCAATAGGTTTTCTCTGTCTGCTGTTTCTGTTCTTTCAAATAACCTCTGGAAAAATGAAGTTTTTGCTTCATTCTTATCATCAATCTTTTCAAGAACATCATCGTCAATAACCGGTGCAAGCTGTTTATGGTCGCCGACCAAAATCAATTTTTTCGCTTTAATACACGGTACAAGAAGTTCGCTTAATGTAGCTCTTCCTGCTTCGTCAACGATTATTGTGTCAAAGGTCATTTCTCTAAACTTATTCCAAGAAGAAATACCGAGTAATGTTCCAAAAATCAGCCGTATATTGCGTGTAAAAAGCGTTGCTAAATCGGCTTCTTTATTCTTTTCTGTTGATTTTGCGTCATTTCCCATTTTTGAAGTAATGTGCTGCAACTTTTCCCGAAAATCTTTTTGCAATTCTTCCATTTTTGCCTGTATTTCAGGATTTTGAAATTTAACAGGATTTTTGTCAATTCTCTGGATATTTTCCTTGATAATCTTGTTGAGGACTTTATCCGGTGTGTAATTTTGAGCAACTTTGCTCATCTTTGTGGGGTCATTTCCAATACGCAAAATTTTATCTTCAAACTCACATATTTTTTCAAGGACGTTATCCACTGCCTGATTACTCTGCGATGCAATCAATATTTTTTCATGCGGTCTCGTTTTTAAAATTTGCGTTACAATCTCTGTAATTGTGGTTGTCTTACCGGTACCCGGCGGACCTTGCAAAACGAGAACCTCGCAATCATTACTCAATGAAAGGCTCTTTTGCACTGCACATTTTTGGTTTTCATCAAGTTCTGCATTATAAAAATTTGAAACATCAATTAAATCATTTTTGATGAACTCTTCCGGTCTGTTTATTTTGCGTAAGAAATTTGGAATCTGTGTATTGCCGTTTTGTAGTTCTTCGAGGGCACGATTACGCTTATTCCATATAATCTCTTCGACTTGATAATCATAACTTAAACAGTATTCTTCCCCTTTCTCCAAAGGAAGTATCGGTTTCTGTTTTTTCTTTTCTTCATCTTCGATAGACTCTGTATCCTTTGAAGTTTTAGGCAAATTTTTCAAAACAGTATACTTTTCAAACTGAACAGTTACTGCCTCTCCTGTTTTCGATTGCGAAACAGTACCGCTCAGTTCCTTTTCGCTGTTAATAGAGCTTTGTAAAATTACTTTTTGGTTGGATTTAAAATCCTTTTCCGATGTTTTAATTTTGAAGATATCTTCATTTTCATCTGATTCTTCTTCATCTGATTCTTCAACATCTTTTTCCGGCACAAATTCTAATGTTATAGTATCTTTTCCACGGTCAATCTCTCGTAAAATAACTTTTCGTGTATTTTTCTTTTCGTCAATTGTTTTTTTCTCAGCTTCAAGCAATTCTTCTTCAGTTGCTATGCTCTTTCTATCTGTTTCATAACGAGCATTTTCCAATTGTTTCTGCTCATATCTTTTTCTTAATTCAAAGACTGCAATTTCTGCATAATCACAATCCCTTGGAAATTCATTTTGTCCTACAATTTTGAACTTATCATCTGTCGGAAGTCCATATTTTTCCTGTCGCTCTACAACATTTGGATTTTCAATAATATTGAAACAGAAAAAATGTTCATTGCCTTCATGTGCAGAACAACAAAAAACAACATTCCCGGCTACAATTTTTATCTCATCGCGACCGTTCTTGTCTTTACCGAACTCCCAATAAGCCCGATAGCCGTCAATTTTGCTTTGAATATCCTGTTTTTCAGCATATCTGTCGCAGCTATGATTTTCCCGCCATGTTTCCAGAACTTTGTCAGATATGCGAATAGCAAAAATTTTATATGGCAAAATAGAATTTAATAAATCAGTCAATTCTTTTCGGATGTCAATTAAATTTACCCGCTCTTCAGGGACTTCTTTGAGCATTTTCTTTATAAGCAAAAATAGACCGGCATTGATTTTGTCAAGTCTTTCTTCTTCTGTAGTGATTTTCTCATAGATATACTCCAGCGAAGAAAAATCCTTATACTCATTCAAGAACGAAAACGAATCAAATTGAGATTCAATCAAAAGATTGAGCATACAAAGTCCAAGTGAATATATGTCGCTTTCTTTATGACATTCGTTCTGCGTAATTTGTTCCGGTGCATAAAACTGCTTGTTCGGTTTATCGCTTAACATTGCATATATATAGCATCTTCCAAAATCAAGCAAATAAGCGTTGTCGTTTCTGTCTATGATTATATTCTTAGGATTGATGTTACCGTGGTAAAAACCCTTTTGATGAATAAAGCTTACAGCGTCAATAATTTGTAAATAGCATTTTATAAGAGAAACATAATTAAGAGAATCATAATTTTTACCGAACCAGTCAGCTTTTAATGCTGAAAATCCTTCACCAAAATTTTTGTCAACAAAATAAAAATTTTCATTATCTTCTTCAATTTTTAGATTGCTGATATTTTTGTGCGAAACTGTGTTTATATTCTTAGCGATTTCTGAATATTTGCCACTTTGGGGAGTTTTAGAAACAATTTCTATGCGATAATCGTTATCATTATAACGTCCGATTTTCAGCGAAGCTGATTGCTCTGTAATGATTTGATATTTACCTAAAATTTTTTCCTGCATTTGACCGCTTGTTCCTCTTGCTTATTTTTCTTTTGATTTTGGATTTAATTGTTCATCTCGATTACCTTGCTTTTTATCATAGGTAATGTTTGTGCCTTTAGTACCTCTGTTTGCATTCTTTATATCCGCAGAATGATTTTTACCTGCTGCGCGAAAAGTTTGTTTAACCATAATATCTCCTTCCTCTTCCTTGGACAGCAAGCACGCCAATGGTGTGTCTGTCTAACAGGCGGATATTTTTCCACCAGTTGAACGGACGTGCAGCATCGTTCAACTACCGCTTAACCTGCATTTGTGTCTTTGCCGATGCGTGTAGCGAGGCAAAGTTGCACAACAAGTGCATGAAGTCTTTTAAATAAACTACAATAGGTATACTTATACTGGAACATCTAGAATATACCTATTGTTTTACTGATAGAATACTATTTCTTATATTTTATAGCTAAACCTGACATTATATAAACCCGTTTATTATAAAATATTCCATAGCTCGATTTTTCATAATCGAGTGATAAGTTAATAACATCATCTGCACCAAATTCAGTCTTTGCTTTTTCATATAATTTACTGTTTATTTTTCGGTCGAAAGTCTGTTTCGATTGGTTCCAGTACCCGCCTGCATTCATGCAGGTCAATCTAACATCATTTCAACTAAATCTACTTGTTATTATATGAAAAAAAAAATAAAGTCCAGTATTTTTGGTGAAAAATCTAAAAATTTATCAAAAAAGTTTTCTTGCTCTGATTGAGCCATGCGGTTTTTTGCGGCGAAAATAAACGTGCTTTGAGACGGTGAAGCTGCGATAAAGTAAAGCATTTAGAGACTTTTTACAGGCTTTTTTCTTATTTTTCCACGAGGCTGCCTCGTGTAGTACTGAAAGAGGTCACCTATTACGGCACAAATAGGGCATCGATTGTAGCC
>CALAEM010000012.1 GCA_937890985.1 uncultured Treponema sp.
TGCACTTTCGGTGAATGAAGCTACAAAGCTATGGCGTGGTACAAAAAAAGAAGTGTGTTTTAAGTTCGGAATATATTTTCAACAAAGTGATTGATACAAATTATAGAAACAATATGCTATCGTTTAATCTGCATTACCGAAAAGGCAATATCAGGTTTTAAATCGGTTGCTAGCCGTTATTTATTTCTTCAAGCTGTCTTACTAATTTTTTACTTGAATCCCTTGAACTTGTGTCATAAATCCAGTTTTTATCAAATGTAGAAATTACTGCATTATTTCCACCACTTGTTACTGCAAGACTAAAGAAGCGGCATTTCTTTTTCTGTTGCGCTTTTATTTTTTCTTCCAATTTAGAATCCAAAGTGCCCATTACAAAGTCTGAAATCATTAGAACATCGGCATTTTTCCATTCTTTTTCTTCAAGCAGTTTTACGGAATGATTAAGTGCAGGATTTGCATCTGTACCGCCATTAAAACTCATACGAAGAAATTTTACAAGATTTGTTATGCCATCTATAGAATTAAAAGAACTTAAATCCATTGTTTCTATTCCTGTAGAAAAAGAAATTAAATAACACCCACGCTCTTCTTCAAGCGATTTTTGTGCTAGTGCAAAAGCTACTGTTTTTGCAACTCTTTCCGGAGTTCCATGCATAGAGCCAGATGTATCAACGCAAATAATCATCGGTCCTTTATGTTCTATTGTTTCTACAACTTCAACTTCTTCAAGTTCCTCGTGTGTTTTTTTATATTCAATATTTCTGGTATACGAATATGATAAAAGTTGTTTTTGAGCATATTTCATTTTGAATATTTGACGTGTTGAGAGGTTATTGTATAATGCTAATTCCGATGGTAATGCATCCAACAAAGAATCGGAAAGTCTCAGCCCTGCAATTTCTCCTTTATATGCAGGTTCAGGATTATAAACAGTTTCTACCACAACTTTAGCACGTAATTCTTTATGAAATTTCTGTTCTTCTTCGTGGTGGCGACCAATCATTTCTGCAAGTGCGGTCAATCCTTCATCATCTTGCAAAAGTTCCGCATACTTCTCAAGAATATCAAAACCGTTGTCATTTAATTCTCCTTGTGCTAGGTTCCAAAGTCGTCCGAAATTCTTTGTAAATGATTTTAACCGCTCAAAAATCTTTTTAAACTTTTCGATTTTTTCATAAAGTTCTTTCAACAATATTTTTCGTTGCTTTTCAATTTGTGCAAGCTCCCAATCGGTTTTTCTACGGATAAGTTCTTTATGCATTTCCGTTTTCAAATTACGAGAAATAATTTGATTATCTTCTGTAATTGCTTTCTCCGACTTTTTCTTTTTTTCAGTTGATATATTTTCTTCAAATGATTTTTGGTAAAAATTCAAATCAATATTCGGTTTGTAAGTTTTTACAGATTGAATTTCATTGTAATCGGAAATATGTTTTTTGATTTCTGTTTGTAAATTTTGTGGTGAAACAGAATCGATTTGCTGATTAAAAACAGTTTCTTCGATAAATGGATTTTCTTTTTCCAGAATTTTATTCGTCTTTTCCGTCCATTCAACAATATCTTTTTTTATTGATTCTTCCAATGAAGTTTGAGATTTTGCAAAATCAAGCAATTCTTGTTGTGAAGGGTCAACTGGATTTAATACAGAAAGAGCAGCGTTACTAAGGGCATTTTCTTTTGAATCCGCGAAATTTGGATGAAAATGACCATTGTGATATGAACTTTGGACGGAATCGACAAAACTTTTTCTTTTTTCTTCCGTATTGAATGCAGTCCCGAATTTTTCTTCTCTGCGAATATCCTTATTTTGCGAATATGATTTTTCAATGTTTTCAGAAAGCTCTTTTTTAGCAATCTGCAACCAGCTAAATACATTCTTATATATTCCGTTAATAGCAGCCGGATTATTTTTTGTAGAATGTGCAGTTGCATTTCTTGCGTATTTTACCGCATCATTATAGAAAGAAAATTTCTTGTAATTTGTCGCCGCAACTGCGTTCCCAAGTTGAATTATCTTGAAAAGAAGTGCATCATTTTCTTCTTTTGTGAGTTTTTCATATACAGGACAAGACTTATATTTTGACTGAATTTCTTCAATGCGTTGCAAAGCTTCCTGTGAAAACTCGCGAGAACGATCTGAAATTTTATTTTTCATAACGATTCTTCTGCTTAGCCAATTCAAGTTTTAAGTCTTCGAGTTTTTTCTTTTCGTCGTCAATTTTTGAAGTAATAATTTCCTTAAACGATTGCTGAGCAAACAGGTTTTCATTGTAAGGTTTTTCGATCTTTGACCGAAAATCCTGTAAAGAGTCTAATTCCTTTTCAATAGAATTGGCAATCGGAGCATATTTTTCGGTATCAAACTTTTCTTTTGTAGCAGTATATGCGGCAAGATTGTTAAAGATAACTGTGTCTTTTACAAGACCGGCTTTTTGATCAACAACTGTTTTAGTCTTTATTTTTATAGTTCGAGATGAGGAACTTCTATTTGTCATAATAAAGTTTTCATCAGGCTCTTGATAGTAATCAATAGCACGTGGATCTGTTAAGTTAGTGTCATCTGTAGTATAATAATATCGTCTTTGATAATTGCGTGTATAATAATCATCATAGCAATAGTTTTTTGAAATGTATGCAATGTTTTGATTATTTTTTTCTACTTCATAAAAATTTATATTTCCAATCATTCTTTCAATGGCTTCTTCATGAGTAACTTGCTCAACTATCTTATACCAAGTGGAATCCACATCTGTTTTAAAGATTTTTATCTGTCCTTCAATATCATCAATATCAGTCGTACATTCCAAACCGTGTGCCTGCACGATTTCTTTTACAATCGACTTCACCTCGTCTCGCTGTTTTGGTGTATTCCAAATACAGTAGCTAATAAGTTGCATATCCATCAAGTCAACTTCCGTTCGGTCACAGAGAAATGCCGATGTTTTAAGAAGATGAATTATTTTTTTCCATCTTCGGTCAGACACATAAAACTTTTCTTTTTCTTCGCGCTCCTTTTCCTGATTCTTTACTTCAAGTTCACGACGAATTTCCATGACCACATCTTTTATTTTATCGGTAAGGATTATACCATCGATTTTTTCAGACCAAGTTTGAACTTCTTCAATTGTTAAAAGATTAGGTTTCATAATTTCAGGAATATCAAGCTCTTTTCCTGAGCTTTCACACAAGTCAAAAAAAGATTTTTCATTTTTTACCGGATTTACCATAGTGCGAATAATAAATCTGTCATAAAGTGCTTCAAGTCCAGCCTTTTCTTTTGGCAGTTCATTCGATGCCGCAAGCAAAATCTGAAGTGGCACTTTCTCGACTTTGTTTCCATTGCGGAATTTCTTTTCATTTATGATTGTTAAAAGAGTATTTAAAATTGCAGGCCCGCTTTTCCAAATTTCATCAAGAAACGCAATATGAGCCTCCGGTAAATATCCTGTAGTATTTTTTTCGTAAATGCCTTCATCAAGACCTTTAAGCTTTACCGAACCGAAAATCTCGTCAGGAGTTGAAAACTCGTTCATCAAATATTCAAAATATTTTGTTCCTTTAAACGCGTGATGAATTCTTGAGCTAATCATACTCTTTGCAGTTCCCGGAGGTCCGAGAAAAAAGATGCTTTCACCAGCAACTGCACTCAGCAATGCAAGACGGACGGCTTCATCTTTTTCATAAAGGCCTGCATTGAGAAATTCAAGTAGTTTCTCTATCCTTTGCCGAACTGATGTAGATTCCATGTTATCTCCTTTTTCTAATTTTAAATCTTGCTAATGTAATGAATTCGGTTATATCCATCGAAAAAAAAAATCAAGTGTTGTGTTATCAAAAAATCTAAAACCTTTCTTTTCTGCATTTTCGACGATTATGCAAAACGAGTCGAGTAAGCTTGGGCGGTATGCCTTTTAGGTTTTGGCACAGGATAGCTCAAGTTAAAATCCGCCAAGCGGATTTTAACTTGGGCCGTCGGCTGCACTTTCGGTGAATGAAGCTACAAAGCTATGGCGTGGTACAAAAAAAGAAGTGCGTCATTGCGGATTTTCAAAATAAGTTTGCACGCATTTAAAACGCAACCACTTTTTGCAGCTTGAAGTCGGTAGCTTCGCAGGGGAGGCTGTCGAACATTTGAAAGCGATAAGCCAACCCGACGGCGGTAAATGAAACGCCGCAGTTTTTCGCCTGCAAGGCTGAAAGCTTTTCAAAAAACTTATCGTAAAAACCGCCGCCTCGCCCAAGTCGCCCGCCCGCCTCGGTAAAAGCACGCCCAGGCGTCAAAACCAAAATCGGCGAAATTTTCGCGAGTAGCTCAATTTCACGGTGCTGTTCCGCCTCAGTTTGCGGTAAGCACGAAAGCAAAACCCGGCACCGCTCATCAGGCTCCAAGATGCCGAAGCTCTCACCCGTAACCAAGCTTGCCCCCTCACGCGAAAAATCGGCTTGTCGGAATACCAACTCATCGCCCGTTACAACTGGCAATGCTGTTACGTTACCAGTATTTGCCGCAAAACGCTTCAGCAAGTTGAGGCACGGAATCTCGTTGGCAATTTCCGCATAACCGAACGCCGACTTATACGCAACGCCACCAGTTATCTCACGTAAAAATTCTCCGCAAGCGTCAGCATCTGCAAACCTCTCGTTAATCGCCGCACAAAGCTCTTTTTGCTCACGAAAACGCCTTGCGACAAGCTTTCTGATTTCCTTCTTTTCGTTTTGCAATTCATTCATAACATTCCTCCTCGTCAAACCTCGTTAAAATCATTCACAATAATATTTTCACTTTTAAACCGAAATTGCTTCAATGCGAAAAAGAGCACCCCTATTTACGCAAAGCAAAGTTGCAGCCGCCCAAGCTACGGGGTGCAGTAATTACCGCAATAGCTTTTTCCGCACTCAAGGTTTAAAAGACATACGCTTCCCAGCAAAGGCTCGTTTTTCCACCCGAAACATTTGCTAACTTGCTGCCTTAATCTCTACCATTGTATCGCTTCAAAAAGCTTTCCATAAATTCGTTAAAGCGGTTTTCATATATGCTTTCCCGCGTCTGCAAGATTAGGTTATTCAAAAAGTACAAGTTATGATAGCTTGCAAGCTGAATGTACAAAATCTCATGCTCACGGAATAAATGCCGCAAATATGCACGGCTATACTTTTGACACACGCGACAACTGCATTCGCTGTCAATCGGTGAAAAGTCAAATTCGTATTCGCTTTTTTTAATCGAGATTGGGCCGCGTGTTGTAAAAAGGCTTCCGTTTCGGGCATTCCGCGTTGGAAGCACGCAATCGAAAATATCAATTCCGTTTTTCACCGCATCCAAAACGTATTCGGGAGTTCCAACGCCCATTATGTATTTTGCTTTTTCGAGCGGGATTTGGCTTGCGGTAAATGCTAAAAACTCGCTATAAACTTCAGGCGGCTCGCCGACCGAAAGTCCACCGATTGCAAGCCCTTCCGTATCCAACTTGAGAATTTCCTCCAAACTTTTGAGACGCAAGTCCCGAAAAAAGCCGCCCTGCACAATCGGAAAATACTGCCCTTTGTAGTCAGGCGTGTTATCGCAGCTAGGCAGACGACAAGCTTTTCCGTCTCGATATTCTTTCCACAAAGCGTGCCCGCGTTTAAGCCAGTTTATCGTGAGTGCCAATTCCTCCTGCGTTTGCTGCTTCGAAATTCCGTATTGCGAGCAAATGTCCAGCTGCATCTGAATATCGCTATTGAAGCCAACTTGCAGCTCAACTACTTTTTCGGGAGTTAGTTCAACGGTGCTTCCGTCGATATGACTTTGGAATTTCACGCCAGCTTCGGAAAGTTTCCGCAAACGTGCAAGCGAAAAAACTTGGAAGCCGCCAGAGTCCGTTAAAAAGTTTTTGTGCCATTGCGTGAAGCCGTGGAGTCCGCCAGCGGCTCGGATAACTTCGACTTTTGGACGTAAAAACAGATGATAAGTGTTTGCCAAAATAATCTGAAAGCCAATTTCTTCCAAGTTTTCGGCGGTTAAGCCTTTTACAGTTCCGCGGGTTCCAACAGGCATAAACGCTGGCGTTAAAACCTCGCCGTGCGGTAACATCATTTTGCCGCATCTTGCAGATGAACTTGTATCGCTATGTAAAATAGTAAAAAGATTACTCACACCATCAGTTTAAGCGTAACCAAAAATAATTTCAAGGTTCAAAAATGTTAAAAAACTCACCAATGAGCGTCAAAATGACTTGACCAAATTTGCATCGTATACTATAATGGAGTGCTAAACACCAGAGAAGGCTTTGGTGTTTTTTGTTTTGAACACATTTTGGAGGATCTTATGAATGTGGATGTTATTTTGATTGCCGTTTTAGCGGCAGGAGTTTTGGCATTATTGTATGCTTTTATTAAAACTTCCTGGATAGGCAGGCAAAACGTTTCAAATGCAGCTTTGAAAGAAATCGGTAAGCACATTGCCGATGGTGCAATGGCTTTTTTGAAACGCGAGTATATGACCTTGCTGCCTTTCATTCTTGTTGTTGCGGCTTTGCTGGCGATTTTTAATACGGGCATTTTACGGTTCCAGTCTCTCGCGTTTTTATTGGGTGCGGGCTGCTCGATGTTGGCAGGCTACATCGGTATGAAAGTTGCAACCAAAGCAAACTCACGGACAGCAGAAGCTGCCAGCAAAACAGGTTTGGCTGGTGCTTTGCAAGTAGCCTTTTCTGGCGGTTCCGTTATGGGCATGAGCGTTGTCGGTTTGGCTTTAATCGGTTTGTTTATCGTGTTGTTTGTTTCGACGATGGTACTGCAAGCACAGAATAGTCCGACGCTTTTAACTGACGGTGTTTTACCACTTGCTACAGCTTTTTCGTTCGGTGCTTCGGCGATTGCTCTTTTTTCACGCGTCGGCGGTGGTATTTACACAAAGGCAGCTGACGTAGGTGCCGACTTGGTCGGTAAAGTTGAAGCTGGTATCCCCGAAGATGACCACCGCAACCCTGCAACAATCGCAGATAACGTCGGTGATAACGTCGGTGACGTTGCTGGTATGGGTGCGGACTTGTTCGAATCCTATGTCGGCTCAATCGTCGGTGCAATGATTTTGGGATTGACAGTTTCGGCAAACTTAAAATTGATGCTTTTACCGCTGATGATTGCAGGAATCGGAATTGTCGCTTCAATATTGGGAACATTCTTCGTCCGCACTTCAAAGGGCAAGAATCCTCAAACTGCATTAAACACAGGAACATTCGGTGCCGCTATTTTGGCAACAGTGATGGTTTTTGCTTTGATGTACTTTGTGATGAAAGACGAAACCTTCGGAAAAAATGTGTTCGGCGAAATTCAATACTGGCACATTTTCCTCGCAACTGTAATCGGTTTGGCTTCAGGTGTTATTATCGGTCTTATTACGGAATTTTACACGGGGACAGGCACAAAGCCAGTTAACAAAATTGTTGGAGCTTGCGACACAGGTGCTGCAACGACAATTATTTCGGGTTTGGCAGTTGGTATGCAAAGTACCTTTCCCGTTTTGGTGATTATCGCACTCGCAATCGGCGGAAGCTATGCTCTTGCAGACTTGTACGGCGTAGGTATTGCCGCAGTCGGAATGTTGGTAACGCTCGGTATTCAGCTCTCTGTTGATGCATACGGCCCGATTGCAGACAATGCGGGCGGTTTGGCAGAAATGGCAAAACTGCCAGAAGACGTGCGAAACATCACCGATAAACTGGACGCAGTCGGCAACACAACTGCCGCTATCGGAAAGGGCTTTGCGATTGGTTCTGCTGCACTGACAGCAATTATTTTGTTCACATCGTTCAAAACCGCATCAGGCACTTCCGCAGTTGATGTTACAAATATTATGGTTTTGATCGGTATTGTTTTGGGAGCTGTTGTTCCGTTCCTTTTCTCGGCGATGACGATGGATGCGGTCGGAAAAGCTGCAAACAAAATGATTAACGAAGTTCGCCGTCAGTTCCGCGAGCATCCTGGAATCTTGCAGGACACCGAAAAGCCAGATTATGCACGTTGTGTTGATATCAGCACAAAAGCAGCCTTGCATGAAATGTTGCTGCCGGGCATTATCGCGATTATCACGCCGGTTTTGGTTGGCTTTTTGGGTGGCCCGCAAATGCTCATCGGTCTTTTGACTGGCGTTACCGTTTCAGGCGTCGTGCTTGCAATCTTTATGTCGAACTCAGGCGGTGCTTGGGACAACGCGAAAAAGACCATCGAAGGTAACGGCGGTAAAGGTTCGCCCTCTCACGCAGCAGCCGTTGTCGGCGACACTGTGGGCGACCCGTTCAAAGACACGTCTGGCCCCTCATTGAACATCTTGATTAAATTGATGTCAATGGTTTCGTTGGTTATCGCCCCGATGCTCCAAAACTTCTGGAAATAATCAGCCAATCAACTGTAAAACGAAAGTTTATGGGCACCTCTAAAAACATCGTTTTTAGAGGTTTGCTTATACAGAAAAAGCCCCGCTCGCGAAAGCGAGCGGGGCTTTTTTACTTGTGTCAAAAGCACAAAACCATTCGTCCAATCCAATCTAACTGCCAGTGACAATCAACGCAAAGCTTTTAAGTAAAAAGGCGTAAATTCCTGTGCGTTTCGCCGACTACGCTTTAACACGAAACAAGCAAATTGTTTTGGTTAAAGCATTTGGCGTAAGCGTATTTGGCGTTGGATAAAAGTAGCGGGCGTTTGAAAAGCGGACTTCCTCATCGC
>CALAEM010000013.1 GCA_937890985.1 uncultured Treponema sp.
CAAACTCGTAGCTTAACAGCGTACAAGGACGTACGCTGTTAAGCAGGCGTACTCCCAAAATGCCTTTGAACATGATGGGCAAATTAAAATCATTTGAGGATTTTAATTTGCCCCGTGAGTTGCACTTTCGGTGAATTACGACAATGGAGCATTTTGAGAAGTTTTGCTTATGTTAGTTTTTTAAAAAGACGCAAGCGGGCTTGCTTTAAAAAGACGCAAGAGGGCTTGCTTTAAAAAGACGCAAGCCCCACGAACGCGGAGCTTGCGGTGCATGAAAGCTGGGTAATCAAAAGGAGGGAAAGATCGCCCAGCAATGCAATAAGGAGGTATGTTATAATTTTATAAGGAGGTATATTTTAACATACGCTAAAACAACCATTTCGCTCGTGGAAGGTTACATTTTTAAAAAATAAATTTTAGTTTTTTTTGAAAGATATTTGAAAGATAACAAAATTTTTCTACTCCGCTTGACTTTTTTTAACAATTACACTATAATGTCTGAACGCTTTTGTGCCTGTTTCCCGTACAAAGGGCGATTTTTTTAAGAGGTTATGAGTATGTATGCACTTATTGATTATAAAGGCAAGCAGTATAAAGTTGCAGAAGGTGACGAGATTATTGTTGACCGTTTGAATGCGGAAGTTGGCACACATGTGGAAATTGATTCGGTGCTTTTGTTGAAAAATGATGCTGCCGTTACTGTTGGAACTCCGTATGTTTCAGGAGCAAAGGTTTCTGCAACGGTTTCGGAGAATTTTAGAGACAAGAAAGTCCTGGTTTACAAGTATCACAGCAAAAAAGACTACCACAAAATGTACGGACACCGTCAGCATTATACAAAAATTAAAATTGACGGTATCAAAGCGTAAATTGTGATAACAGTCGTTTTGACGCTGGGAGCTTCCGACGAACTTGTTGCAATTAAAGCTTCAGGTCATGCTGGAAAGGGAAAGTTAGGTTCAGATCCTGTTTGTGCCGCAGTCAGTTTTTTGTTGCGTACAATAGCTTTATACTTGGACGGAGCTTGCAGCGTTAAAGCGGAAACCCGCGGAGCGTTTTCGCTCTCGGTAAATGCTTGCGATGTAGTTGCTTTGCAGGCTGATTTGCAAGTGTTGGCTCGCTTCGCACAAAGGGGACTTAATTCCCTTGTTGCGGAAAACCCGAGTAACGTTAAGCTGACAGTTGAGCAGCTGACGACTCTTTAAGCGATTTTTTAAGATTACGAATTAAAATTAAAAATTAGGAGAATGCTATGGCTCGAAAAAGAGGCGGTAGCGGTTCGAAAAACGGACGCGACCCAAACCCAAAATACTTAGGCGTAAAAAGATTTGCTGGTGAAAAAGTAAATGCTGGAACAATTATTGTTCGTCAGCGCGGAACAAAAATCTATCCTGGCGACAACGTTCGCTGTGGAAAGGATTACACTCTTTTTTCTGTTGCAAACGGCGTTTTGAAGTTTGACGAAAAACGTGGACGAAAATACGCTTCCGTTGTAGCGACAGAAGAATAGTCTTTGCTCCGCTATTTTTACAAACGGCACTGTTTTGTAAATTCAAAAAAGTTTTATGTTAAAATTTGCAGATGAAGCGACCATAACTGTAAGCTCAGGCAAGGGCGGAAACGGATGCGTCGCTTTTCGTCGCGAAAAGTATGTTCCTAACGGCGGACCTGCTGGAGGTGACGGTGGACGTGGCGGAAGTGTAATCTTTCAAATTAAACAAGACCTTCGTACTCTCGTGCATTTGCGTTATAAAAAAACGTTTAAAGCGAAAAATGGTCAAGACGGTCAAGGTCGCCAAAAACACGGAGCCAACGGCGAAGATTGCACGGTCTTTTTGCCGCCTGGTTGTATTATCAAAGATGCAGAAACAGGTGCCCTGATTCACGATTTTGGTGATGCTGATGAGGGTGCTTTTGTTTTTTTGAGGGGAGGCAACGGCGGTTGGGGCAACTGTCATTTTAAAAGTGCAGTAAACCAAGCTCCGCAAACTGCCCTTCCTGGTCAGGAAGGTGAGACTAAAACTTTGTTGGTTGAGCTCAGCATAATTGCGGATATAGGCTTTGTGGGTTTTCCGAACGCAGGCAAGTCGTCGCTTTTGGACTATTACACAAATGCTCGACCGAAAATTGCCCCATATCCTTTTACGACAAAGATACCGAACCTTGGAGTGCTGCGTGTCAGCGATGAGCGTGATATTATTTTGGCTGATATTCCAGGTATTTTGGAAGGTGCTGGGACAGGTTACGGGCTTGGCATTAAATTTCTCAAGCACATTGAGCGAACTTACGGGTTAGTTTTTTTGATTGACCTTTCAAGCGATGATTACAAAACTGCATACTCGGTACTCAAAAACGAACTTGCAAATTACTCGGAAACTCTAAAAAACCGTCCGCGTATAATTGTTGGCTCGAAGCTGGATTTACCTGGAACTGCTGACAGATTAAAAGAACTGCAAGCCGATTTTCCCGATATGAAAGTGCTTGGGATTTCGGTGTTTAATCGCTGGGGCTTGGGCGAATTAAAAAAAGCTATGGTTGAGTTGCTTGAAGCTGAAGAGCAAAAGCGTGTCAAGCCTTCTGAAAAAATTGACCCGAATATGCCGAATAATAAAATAGGTTTACAGAATATTTTTGCACCAGAACAAAATTTTATGGAGCAAGAACTTGATGACGGCTATTTCGATGAACGCTTTTCAGACAATCAAAGTGAAAACGATTTCGGAGCAACGGTCAGCTTAAGCAAAAAACGCAAACCGAAAAAATAAGCCGATACAACTGTGGTTTATGTATGAAAATAGCAATCTTGGGCGGTTCATTTAATCCTGTGCATAATGGGCATCTAAGCCTTGCGGAAAATGTTTACATTGAGCTTGGTTTTGATGTGATTATTTTTTTTCCTGCGTACATTTCGCCTTTTAAGCAAGATGCCCACATCGCTCCAGCACATCATCGCCTCGCAATGTTGCTCGAAGCAACGAAAGGCAATCCGCATTTTTTGGTTGACGACTTTGAATTAAACCGACAAGAGGTTTCGTACACAATCGATACCGTCAGATATTGCTATTCCAAATATCCGCTCACTGGTAAGCCCGGTCTCATTGTCGGAGCGGATTTACTTGAAAATATTTATGAATGGAAAGATGCCGAAACGCTATTTGAGCTTACCGACTTGATTATCGGGAAGCGTCCTTTTGAGGCAGTTTGCACGAAAGCTAGAAAAAATTTAGCCGAGAATAATAAATTGGAAAATGCACCTCACATAAAAAGGCTTAAGTTTATTGAGCTACAAAATACGGCTCTCCAAATTTCTTCGACACAAATACGCAACGCAATTTCGCAGAAGAAAGCATGGCGTTACCTTGTGCAAAATTCTACATATAAATATATTGAAGAAGAAGGACTTTACAAAAATGACTAAAAAACAAAAAAAACAATTTACTGAAATTGAAGCATTCTTGAAAAGCAATCTTTCGAATGAGCGGCTAGCACATTCATACAATGTTGCAAAATACGCACGATATTTGGCAACAATATACGGTAAACGAAAAAAAACTGTGCGTTTAGCATATTTTGCGGGGCTTATTCACGATATTTGCAAAGAACTTTCTGACAAGGAGCAGCTGGCGATTTTTCATAAAACGGGCGAGCAACTCACAAAAATCGAAAAGCAACGTATAAATTTGCTACACGGAGCGACTGGGGCTTATGTGCTGAAAAAAAAGTTCGGTGTAAAAAATAGCCAAGTTTTGGAAGCTGTCAAGTTTCACACATTTGGTGCGAAAAAACTCCGCACGCTTGGTAAACTCGTTTTTGTTGCCGACAAAATCGAACCATGCCGCTCTAGCGAGTCGGCAAAAAACTTTCGAAAAATTGCAGGTCAAATCAGTTTTAACGAACTGACCTTTAGGGTTTTAGCCGACAACATTGCCTATGTCGAAAAAAAAGGCGGGATAGTGTCGCCGCTTTCACTTAAAATGAAAAAAAAGCTGGAGCAAAAACTCAGTCGTTGCAAATAAGTTTTTAAGACGGCAACCGCATCATAAAATACCACAAGTATTATTGCTAAGTAGATAAATTAACAGCAACACTTTTATGTGCTGCTGAAAATCGCTATGCAAAACATCTTTCGTAGCGGTAGTTATTGCTTGGGGGAGGGTAGCTTCTATGCGTTTAATATCCATCCGAAAGTTTGCGGTTCATATCTTTTTGGCACAATTCCTGATAAACCGGAGCCCTCGTTTTTAATTCGTCTTTAATCGCTTGACTAAACGGCATATATCGCCAGAAAATATCCCGCACTTCACGAGATAATTTCTGAATACCTTCGCTTTCTTTGAGAATCCACACAAGATAGTCTTCAATAAAATAGTCCTTAATGTCGCCTTTTAGCTTTTGGTTTTGATACCACTGATAATAGTTGCCAGTTAAGCCTTCTTCCATCCAATAATACGACGCTTTCTCCTTTGCAACCTGCCAGCGAAGGTCTGCCAAAGCACGTAAAATCGACACCATCACGTTTTTAGCATACATCGGTATAGCAATTCGCCCACGGCTGGTAATTCGGTTATACCTATCAAACGGTTCCCAGCAAAAGCCGACATCACCGTAGCTTGGGATTAAAATCACAAAAGGCGGTATGCGGTTTTGTTGCGAGCGGTACTGTCTAAAAAAAACTTCCTGGTCAATGCTTTCTATTTTTGTAAGTACCTTCAAAATATTTTCGCGTATACCGACTTCTTCTGGCAACGAGCGTAAATATTCCCGCGACAAAATCGGAAAGTGATTGCCCTGCCGTCCGCAGCACATCTTGGTCATTTGCCGGATTGTATCGAACTCAGTTGCAACACCTGTGAGATTTACGCTCTTTTCTGTTTCGGAGTGAGCCATTTTCTGCTCAAGCGACTTCATATCGCCTTCTGCACGTTTATATTCGTTTAATAAAGCAACAAGCTCGCGGTCAGCCGAGAGCAGCTTTCTCATCGATTCGTGAATCTTTGTCAAACCTCTTTTTTGAGCTTCATTATATGGAGCTTTTATATTCGCTCCAAAACCTTGCACAAAATCGTGTGCGAAAAGCTCTTCCAAATGATTGCGTATTTCATCTTCGTGGCGTGAGCGTTCATCCGACTTTGCACGCAACAAGCTTTCATTGCTTTGTTTTCGTCCGCTGGCTTTTTCAAAAAGTTGCTTTACACGTTCGTCTTCGTTTTTTCGGCTAACTCGCACTTCATCAGTTGCCGAAGGATTAATCTTTCCAGAACCAATCGCTTCAAACCATTCATCCAAATAATAAATTGGCACGCAATATGTATTTTCATCAACAACACGCGAAAAAGCATTTTTTTGCTCAGGCGTGAGAAGCGTCGGCAAAATCAAGCCATATCGCATCGAGTATTTTTTTTCACGACAAGCCATACCTGAGCCGACTTCCGCAGAAAGGTCTGAAAGAAAGTTCCAGTAATCGGTAATAACCTGCTGACGATATACCGCCCGATCCTTCGGGTCTGCAACCGTCAAATACTTTGTTAACGATTGGTGCAACTTTTTCGCCGTATCGCCACCATCCGATAAAACCGTTTTGTAAAAATCAGTCGAATCAAAAAGCGTATGCCCTTTTTCGGCATAAGACTTAGTAACCTTCGGAAATTCCTTTTCGCTAAGGTCTACTTCGCTGGGGTCACGCGCTTGCTCACCAATAGCTTCACGCGATTTTGAAAACATCGTTTTTTTGTTGATATCAGCCGGCGTAACCGGTTCCTCTTTTGTTGAGCTGTCAATAAAATTTAAAAGGCTATCGATATCGTCATTGTCAGTAAATTTCATACACACACCGGATTATCAAACTTCGAAAGAGTGGAGATGAGGGGAATTGAACCCCTGACCTCTTGCATGCCATGCAAGCGCTCTACCAATTGAGCTACACCCCCGACGCTTTTTAGTATAACACACTTGCGTAAAAATGTCAAGCGTAAAACTTTGATATTTTACACAAAAGTTTTTCGAGCATCCCAAATAAAGATATTTTTCACGAAAAATCTAGCTCACTAAAAAGCTTCATTGTCGTTATTCACCGAAAGTGCAACTCACGGGGCAAATTAAAATCCTCACAAGGATTTTAATTTGCCCATCATGTACCTAAAACTTTCTGCAAATCCGTGGCGGAACTGAAACTTGCGTACAAGGAGGGACGCGGTATACAAAATCGAGTTGACCATTGTACTAAGGATGTACGATGGTCAACGGTTGACACAAATAGGTAGGCTGGCCTACCCGTGGATAAGTATTTGGTGAATTAGTACGAATGATTACTAACGTTTAGAGATACGCCTTTACAATATTTTGAAAATAGAGTAGTATGCGAAAATATGCAGCAAAATTTTTTGTTAAAAACGCCGAAAAAATACATAATGGCGTTGTTGTTTTTTTGCCTTTTCGTTTACATATATCCACAAAGTGAAACAAAAGCATTTGTTCTGCCTGAAACTTTGTCCGAAAATACTAAATTTCAAATTGCAGCCGTTGAATACGATATAAAAGGCTTGACAATGGAAGCGTCCTTGCGAAGGGCAGTCCAAATAGACACAAAAACTCAATTTGCCTCCAGCACACAATTTTTCGAATATATTAAAAAGCTGGAAAAAGAGTTTAAAAACATCCGCACACTTGAAAGCGTGCAGCTTGAACCTTTATACACAAACCCAAATGAGCAAAATCTTAGTCTTGTTACGTTGATTGTCCACACAAAAGATACATTTAATTTTATTGCAATGCCGTATCCGAAATACGATTCAAACTCAGGCACTTCGCTTAAGCTTAAAATTAAAGACAATAATTTTTTGGGAACAATGCAACCGTTGAATTTTGATTTGAATTGGCAAAACGGAGTTTCACGAAGTATCGCCGCAAATTGCGATTTTGTATATCCGTATGATGCAGGCCCACTTCGTGCAAGTCAAGCGTTTGAAACAGGCTTTGAACTTGACATTGACCAGCCACATAAGCTTAACTTTAACTTCGGAACAACATCTGCATTTTCATATAGCTATAAATTTCTCACGTTGGTATTCGGCTTGTCTCAATCGTTTGAAGTCAATCCTGATTTTGGAGCAGCCATCGGCAAAAAGGGATACCGCTATTACCTTCAAACAAAGTCATTTGTGTCGCTTCCAATGACAATTACACAAGTAGGCGATTTCGGCTCCCTCGTGTATGTGCCACATTTTTCGTTAAGCAAGAAATGGGCTTTTTCAACCGAAGCAAATAAAGCAATGAAAGGCGTGCAAATTACTGTTGGACATTCACTCGGTTTTGGAAAAGTTGAATGGAAAAAAAACTTTCGTGAGGGCTTGGAATTTCAAATAACAAACGATTATTCATTTGACACAAGTAAAAAAAGCAAACCAGACATTTCATTTGAAACTACACTGAAAGGATATATTTCGTTTTTTAATCGTATCGGAATATATAGCCGCGTGAACTTTTTTTATAATTTAAACAAAGTTCAATCAAATACTGCGGGTAAAAATTTGCGAGGTATTTTGGATAGACGGCTCAATACCGACATCGCGTTATCTTGGAACATTGACTTACCGATTAAAATTTTTTCGACATCACTTGAACAGACCACCGATCGAAAGTGGACACGTTTTTTTGACTTTGAGTTGCATGCCGTCCCGTTTTTAGATTTCGCCTTTGTACACGACTTTAACTCAAACCGATATTTTTCGCCAAAGGATGTATGGTGTTCTGGCGGTTTGGAACTCATTATCTTTCCTGTAAAGTTTCGCTCGATATATGTGAGAGCAAGTTTTGGTTTCGATTTGCGTGAACTAAAAAATGTGCCAGGGCTCATTAAACTGGAAGGCATCGCAACACGTGACGGCGAACGCATGAGCGAAGTTTTTTTGGGAATTGGTTTACATTATTAAATGCGACATGCTATGCAAGAAAAAGGCATTTTTTACAAAACGGAATTACTCCTCGGTGAGCGTTACTATGAAAAACTCACCGACAAACGCGTGTGTCTTTTCGGTCTGGGCGGTGTTGGCGGCTACGTTGCAGAAATACTTGTGCGAAGTGGCGTGCTGCATTTTGTGTTGATTGACGGTGATTGCGTTGCACAAACAAACCTAAACCGCCAAATTATCGCGACACGCTCAACCATCGGCATGAGTAAATGTGATTGCATCGAACAAAGAATACTAGATATTAACCCAGACGCAAAAATAGAAATCATCCCGAAATTTATTTTGCCTGAAAGCGAAGAACTTGAAAAACTTTTTTCGACAAAGCTTGACTTTGTGATTGATGCAGTCGATACAATTTCACTAAAAGTTAAACTCGCAAAAATATGTGAAGAAAAAAATATACCATTGATATCTGCAACTGGTTGCGGAAACAGAATCAATGCAACCTATCAATTTGCGGACATTTACAAAACATCACACTGCCAAGTGTGCAAGGTGTTGCGAAAATTACTGAAAGAAAACGGAGTGAAAAAACTTAAAGTCCTATACTCGCCGACCGAAGCGAAAAGGATACATCCTGTCGCATCAGTTCCTTGGACGCCAGCAATCGCTGGAATTATGCTTGGAGCGGAGGCGGTTCAAACTATGCTCAACGACTAATGCCAGACGGAAAAAATTTTTGATAAAAATAAATTGATGCTGGAAATAAAGTTTACCAAAATGCACATATTAACCGAAAGTGTATCTACAAGGTCAACGTGTGGC
>CALAEM010000014.1 GCA_937890985.1 uncultured Treponema sp.
ATACAAGGACGTATGCTGGTCAACGGTTGGCACATGAAGCTCAACTAAAAATCCGCCCAAGCGGATTTTTAGTTGAGCCCGAGGATAAGCGTAAGCCGTTTACAGATGCAAAAAACAGAAAAAGATTTTTGAGAGTTTTTGAAATGAGCATTTGACTATTTTTGAAAATATTAGTATTTTGAAAGCTGATATTATTTTTAGGATGGCTAAATTATGGCTCAATATGAATTTGAAACTGAAGTGAGTAAATTACTGCAATTAATTATTCACTCGCTGTACTCCAATGAAGAGATTTTTTTGAGGGAACTGATTTCCAATGCTTCGGACGCTTTGGATAAATTGAAATTTTTAACCGTGTCCGATGATACGTTTAAGAATATCAAATTTGACCCGCGTATTGATATTTGTTTCGATGAGGAAAAAAAGACTTTGACAATTCGGGACACTGGAATCGGTATGAGCGAAGAGGATTTAAAATCAAATCTCGGTACGATTGCACGTTCGGGAACGGGGCAGTTTTTGGAAAAGCTCGCTGCCGAGCAAAAAAAAGATTCGAACCTCATCGGACAATTCGGTGTCGGTTTTTATTCGGCGTTTATGGTCGCAAAGAAAATCGAAGTGATTACAAAGAAAGCCGGCAGCTCGGAGGTAAACCGCTGGACAAGCGATGGCACAAATGCTTACGAAATTGAAAAAGCATCTGATGCTGATTTCCCTCTGATTGAAGGCGTAGACGAAGGTGCATGCGGTTCTGCCGTTGTGATATATTTAAAAGACGACAAGGGCGAATACGCTTCACGCTGGAGAATTGAAGATTTAGTGAAAAAATATTCCGATCACGTGGCTTTTAAAATTTACTTGCACTATACGCAAAAAAAATTTGACGACAAGGGAAATGTCGAATCGGAAGAAGCGAAGTGTGTACAAATTAATGACGGAACCGCCCTTTGGCAAAAATCCAAGTCGTCGCTGAAAAGCGAAGATTACGTTAACTTCTATAAGACATTTTCGCATGACAGCGACGACCCGCTTTTGTACATTCATACCAAAGCGGAAGGCACACAAGAATATACAACGCTTTTTTATATTCCTGCAAAAGCTCCGTTTGATATGTACCATGCGGATTATAAACCGGGCGTGAAGCTTTTTGTAAAAAGGGTTTTTATCACCGAGGACGATAAAGATTTGTTACCCGTGTATTTAAGGTTTGTCAAAGGCGTTATCGACAGCGAAGATTTACCGCTCAATGTGAGTCGCGAAATTTTGCAGCAAAACAGAATTTTAGCTTCGATTAAAAGTGCTTCGGTGAAAAAGATTTTATCCGAATTAAAAAGACTTTCTGAAAACGATGCAAAAAAATATGCAGAGTTTATCGCAGAATATAACCGCCCTCTCAAAGAAGGATTGTATTCCGACTTTGAAAACCGCGACGATTTAATGGAGCTTGTGCGGTTTAAAACAACTTTTGACGAAAAAGAAAACAACGGAATGATTAGCTTGGCTGATTACGTTTCACGAATGCTGCCAGAGCAAAAGTCGATTTTTTATTTGACAGGCGGAAATGAAGCGACTTTGCGAAATTCTCCGCATCTTCAGTTTTACAAATCGAAGGGCTATGAAGTTCTTTTGCTCGATGATGACATTGATGAGTTTGTTATGCCAATGCTTGGAAAATATAAAGACTTTGACTTCAAGGCTGTAAACCGTGCGGGCAACACCGAAGATATTGCTCCAGAAACTGAGCAAACAAAAGAGCAAACGGAAGACTTTAAGCCACTCGTCGAGAGTTTAAAAAAAGCATTGGGCGAAGCTGTCAAGGAAGTTCGACTTTCGAAAACGCTCACCGAATCTCCTGCGTGCATTGTCTATGACGAAAAAGACCCTAATATGCAAATGCAGCGAATGATGAAAGCGATGGGACAAACGAACTTGCCGAAAGTCGCACCAATTTTGGAAGTCAATCCGAACCATGCGATTTTGCAAAAACTGAAATCGGAAACGAATGCAGACACCATTGCACAATATGCAACCGTGCTGCTCGGTCAAAGTCAACTCGCGGAAGGTGAACCTGTTTCCAATCCTGCCGAGTTTGTAAAAAGTATTAACTTGCTGCTCGGCTAAAATGCATTGACGATTGTGCGGGAAATGCTTCAAGGCTTTCCCGTGCAATATTTTGCGGTGGCGGAATTTAACGAAAAAGCAAATCGGAATGTGCTATGGATATATCGTTACTGGAATTTAAATCTGACACGGCGTATTTTGTGAGGGAGTTTTTTCGCAAAAACGGATACCTCGAAGCTGATACGCCTTGCTTTTCGGAATTCATTATTCCTGAAAGCTCCATCGAAATTTTTCGCACAGAGCAGAGTGCCTTGCAAACCAAGCAATACTTTTTGGTGCCGTCCCCAGAAGTGCATATTAAAAAACTTTTGGCTGCGTGTGAGCGTTCGATTTTTGCATTATCTCATTGTTTTCGTGCAGGCGAAAACAGCGGACGTATTCATAGCCCCGAATTTACCATGCTTGAGTATTACACGGTTGGGGCAGACTACAAAGATTCAATCAAAATCACCGAAGCGTTTTTTTCTTTTTTGGTTGACAGCCTGAAAGATAATCCGCTTCTCGATAAAACCGCCGCGAACATTTTTACGCAGCCGTTTTTACAACTCACAATGGACGAAGCTTTTACGCGCTACGCAGGTTTTCCGCTTACCAAGGCTCAAAGCCACGACGCTTTGCTCGAACAAGTTCGCAAGCTGCGGCTAAACACAACGAGCGAAGTCGAGCGTTATAGTTATCAGGACTTGTATGAGCTAGTTTTGGTTTCGTGCGTTGAACCGCAGTTGCCGAAAAACCGCATCGTTGCATTGACAGATTATCCTGCAGTGAGCGAAACACTTTCGACGCGAAAGCTTCAAAACTGCATGCCTGTAACTGAGCGTTGGGAAATTTACTTGAACGGAGTTGAACTTGCAAACTGCTACACGGAACTAACCGACGGCAGCGAGGTCAACAGTTTTTTTGCACACGAAACACAAAAGCGAAAACAAAACGGAATGCAGCCACTCAATGTGCCAGCCGACTTTGCACAAACTTGTGCGGAAATGCCAAAATGCTCCGGCGTCGCCTTGGGTTTCGAACGACTTTTGATGCTGCTTTCAGGTCAAACCTCAATCGGACGCTTCATCTAAATAACGCCTAAACCTTGATCTCAAAGATGCCATTTACGCTCGATTAACCGAAAATGCAACCGACGGGCAACCTTTCGGTTGCCATCATTTACCAAATGCTGAAAGGCGAGGTACGGTAGCTTGTTTTTTTTAAGTTAATGCGGTATACTTCAAAATTATGTCTTTACTTTTATTTGCGAATAGTTTTTTGACGGCGATTTTTTCGATTTTGCTGCCAGTGAATAATTTTAACTTTACGTCAGTTTTAGCGTGCATTATCGCTCTTGCATTTACGTTTGGACTTGCGTTTTTTTCGATTGATTTCACGCGAAACAAAACGGAAAAAGGGTTTCGGTTTTCGCGTTTGTTTTTGAGCTATGCGATTGTGGCAATGATGATTGCGTTTATTATTTCGCGGCTTCATTCTGGCGATTCGCTTTACGCTATGGACGCGGTTTTGTGCATTTTGTGGTTTATACTTGTTGTTGTGGCTTTTATAACATTGCACTTTGTTTCGGAAAAACGTGCCGAAAAATATTTTCCAGGGTTTGTGCTAACAAAAAGAAAGCGGACGTTTAAGGGCGAGCTACTTGATTGCGTTGATGCATTTTTTTGGGCGATGACTCACATAATGTTGCTGAATTTATTTGTGTTTCAATTATATGAAATTCCAAGTGAATCGATGGTGCCGACCTTTATGGTCAAGGACAGAGTGTTCAGCTTAAAGTTGGGGAGCGGCACTTGCTTTCCGATGACTTCGGTTCGTTTGCCGAAGATAGGCACATATAAACGAGGCGACGTTGTTGTTTTGAAAAGCCCGCGGTATCCGCAAACAAAGGCGAGTGAGTTTCAGTGGCTGACTTCGCAGGCGGTTTCAATGATGACTCTGATGCAGGTTAATACAAATATTGACCCGCGAACTGGTCAGCCAAAAATTGACCCACTGGTTAAGCGTATTGTCGGGTTGCCTGGTGAAAAATTGATGCTCGTCGACGGTTTGCTTTATGTCAAAAGCTCAGGCGACACAGATTACCATATCGTTACTGAAGACGCTCGGTTCGCTCAGTGGAATTTGAATGAGCTTTCGCCTGAGCTTCGAAAGCGTGTGCAGCGTATCACGTTTTCAAACGAAATATACAAAACAATGCTCGACATTGAAGCTGAGCGAAAGCAAGTCGATTTCCGCAAAGAATATGACGAGCTGGAAAAAATTCTGCATAGCACGGCTTTGCAAAAATACACGACAGACACTCTCGAAACAAACGCAAACTTTTTGCAGGAGTCAGATTATGCACTGACGCAGCTTTTACTAAAAAACGATGAAATTTCGCGTCGCATTTTTACCACAAACGGCGGATTCACTTGGTTGAAAAACTTTTCGCTTAGCTGGGCTGATTTTTGGGTTACCGACAAGGCGGCTGTGGCTTCATTGTATGAAGTGCGAAACGCTCAACTCAACGTGCTTATCAAAAAAGTTTTTGCAAAGTTGGTTTTGCGCAACTTGGAGCTTTTTGTGACAAACTCAACTGACGAGCAATTTCAAAAGGATGAAATTCGGACGCAGCTGATAAATGACGCAGAGCGTTATATGATGTACTTGAGTTTGTCGAACGGCAGAAATATGAACGAGTTTCCTAAAAACGGATATTTAGGCAAGGGCGAGTATTTTCTGATGGGCGATAACCGCTTCAATTCGCTTGATATGAGGCACTCGACGGAATCGCAAAGCGTGCCAGTTGATGTGTATGACGCACAACCAGTGCAGTATCTTTCGAGCGTGTTCCCGTCGGCTCTTCCTGAAGGTAATATTTTGGGAAAAACGCTTTTTATCTTTTTTCCGTTTGACAGATTTGGCTCGGTAAAATAGCAGCTCGAAAGTGGTTGTTGCAGCTGCTGGTAAAAAGCTAAAAGCTTAGAACACAAGAAGGCGGCAGGCAGTTACTTAACTGCCTGCCGCCCGTGTCAGTGCTTTTCAGAACTCGACAAGTTATTTGCAGTATATCTTTTTCATAAAGTCCAAATCAAGGTTCGGATAAAGTACGAACTCGTTCAGCATTTTTGCAACTTCGGCGATTACTTCTTTCTTTACTTTTTCGTCAACCTCAACATTCGATTTACTGGGCTTGCCACTCGGCGTTAAAGCTGGCTTTGAAGCTCCAAGTACTTTGTGTATGAGATGAGCGATTGCACGGCATTCTTTTTCGCCCATGCCTATCGTTGTGATTGCAGCCGTACCGATTCGCAATCCGCTTGTCCACCAAGGGCCGTTCGGGTCAAATGGTAAGCTGTTTCGGTTTGAAGTAATTCCGCAATGCGAGAGTGCGGTTTCGGCTTGTCGTCCGTTGATGCCGTAACCCGTAACATTGAGTAGCATCAAGTGGTTGTCAGTTCCGTTAGTTTGCAGCTTCATACCGAGCTTCATGCATTCGTCTGCCATTGCTGCACAGTTTGCTTGCACTTTGTGAGCGTACTTTTGGAAGTCGGGGCTTGCGGCTTCTTTCAAGGCGACGGCTTTTGCTGCCATCATGTGCGGAAGCGGACCACCTAGCATTAGCGGGCATCCTTTGTCAACACTGTCGGCAAATTCTTTTTTGCACAAGACCATTGCACCGCGTGGGCCGCGAAGCGTTTTGTGGGTTGTCGTCGTAACTACATCCGCCCAAAGCACAGGATTGTATTCGCCTTCGAACACTTTTCCTGCGACCAAGCCCGCAAAGTGAGCCATATCAACCATAAAAACGGCACCGCATTTTTTTGCAATTTCGGAAAAACGCTTAAAGTTAATTTTTCGCGGATATGCACTGTAACCAGCCAGCAAAATAAGTGGCTTTTCTTTCATAGCTTGTGCTTCAATTGCATCATAGTCCAGAAGCCCCGTGTCTTTGTTTACGGAGTATGGAGTGCAGACAAACATTTTTGAGGAAACGTTTTGGACGTAACCGTGAGTTAAGTGTCCACCAGAATAATAATCAAGTCCCATCAGCTTTTGATTGCCAAGCATATTGCGAAGTTCCGCCCATTCTACTGGCGTTAAATCTTCGAGCTTTTTTGTTTGCAGCTTGCCGTTGACGGTTTGCTCAAATTTCTTCATATAAGGCTCTTCAATGCGTGCATTCAAAATAGCCCAGTAAGCAACCATATTTGCGTCAGCACCAGAGTGAGGCTGCACATAAGCGTGATCCGCCCCGAAAATCTCGCATGCCAATTTGTCGGCTGCCATTTCAACGGCATCGACGTTTTCGCACCCGCCATAATACCGGTGCTCAGGAAAGCCTTCCGCGTACTTATCCGTCAGCAAGTTGCCCATTGCTGCCTGCACACTGAGCGACGAATAGTTTTCACTAGCAATTAGTTTCAAGTGAGTGCGTTGATTTTCCAATTCATTCACCACACTTGCCGCAATCTCAGGATATACCTTGCTCACCATATCCAAGTTTGCAAGGTAGGCAATCATACCTTCGTCGTAATTACTTCCGACCTTTTCGAGATACGATTTCAAACCATTTTTCATAAGTTCCTCCAACCTTTAAAGTTTAACATTTTTGTCGAATAAATGCTAGATATTTTAGTGCCAAAATGCAAAAAAAATAAAAAAAAAAGCCGTCAAAAGACGGCTTTTTGCGAGGCATAACGAGAGCTTATTTTACAACTGCTCGCTCGCTAACACTGCGGATACGTTCTTCCCAGGGAGACTGAACACGATTGACATCGGCAACAACAAAATATGCCCCGATGATTTTTGCGAACCAGTCGGCGTTTGTTTTGTCTTTGCGCAAAATGTACACGCATTCGGCACCGTCCGTGCTGAATTTGCGACAGCCGTTAACTGGTTTACCCGACGCGTCAATCATTGAGCCTGAGTCGCGGTAGTAAATTTCTCCAGGCACGTCAAACCAAAAGTATCCGTTTTTAACGCGACTATCTTTTACCGAAAAGCGGATTTCAATGCTGTCGGCATCGCGTGAAACGGATTTTATCACTGGAATCGCAAGGCATGCAACTTCGTTTTTGTTCGTTGAACTCGGCACCAAGTACTTTGTTGCAGGCTTTTCGGCTTCCTTGTCCTTAGCGTTTTCTGCGGATGCCTCTGGTTTGCTTTCCGCTTTGTCAGTTGCCTGAACTTGCATGCCACTCACATTTAACGTTTTGGAAGCAAATCCACCGTCAGTCAAAGTTACTTCAACTGTCCAATCACCAAGAGGCAATGCACCGTTGACACATTGCAAACGCTTGATAACCAACTTTTTGTCCTTTTTGTCCATCTCGACAACGTTTTTAATTTTCGAGCCTTCCAAGAGCCACATATCTTTTGGCGAGGCGACAAAAATTTTCTCAATACGATTGATATCCACGTCCTGCGAAACAGGCATGTGAAATGTTATAAACATCGTACTTTTATTTTTCAAAGCAGACGGCCAAAACGAAGGCGAAATCTGTTCGGCAATCCAAGAAATTTCACCGAATGAAATTTCGGTCGGCTTTTCCTTTTTCTCGACTTCTTCGACGGGTTGGACTTGTTTTTTTTCAACGGCACCGACCGATGTCGAAGTAGAAGTTTCAGTTTTTTTTGGTGTTGATTTGCAACTCAAAGCCACAAACGCCAAAGCCGCAACCAACGCAATAAATTTCATGTTTTTCATAAAATCCTCCAGTTTGCATTATATCAAAAATAACTATAAATGTCTAGGTTTAATTTATTCTTCTGGCGTAGTTTGTGGCAACTTTGTGATAAGCGACAAATACCATCTCTTCGGCTTGAAAAAACCGCGAACATAGAAAGCCCCTTTTCCGTTTTCATAGAGACTTAACTTCGATGCAGCCTTTTTAATTGCAAGCACTTTTGCTTTTACCGTCAAGCCAAAGCATTCCGAAAAAAGCCGCGGTTCCATTTTTTTAAACCCGAAGTGTGTTTCGTAAAGCCCTGTGCCAATCTCTAAATCGGCACTGTATTTTTCGGTCAAAAATACGTCCAAGGCATTTTGCGTACTTTCAAACGACGCACCAACTTCAAGATAATCAAACAAAGCAATCGGCAAAAGTTTTTCCAAAGTGCCTTCCGCCAAACAGTAGCGATTGCTTAAATTCCGCATTGACTGCCCCGTTAATCGGAGCCGAAAATTATTCGCACCCAAGTATCGATGCATACAATCAAGCAACTCAAAAAGATTAATCTGGATTTCTGCACCAGCATCGACCAGTTTTTCAAGCTCCGCATCTTGCATTTCATACATCTCGCCAGCTTTTAGCGGCATCACTTTCAAAATCTCTTCTATAATTGGGTATGCATTATCGGGACCATTCCCCACGCCATCATAGTTTTGTTGCCCAAAAACCGCAGCCCCAAAACAAAGGCACAAACTGCACAATAAAATCTTTTTCATATCTTATCTCTCCAACCAAGTACAAACAAATGCAAAACCATTTCGATACAATTTCGTAAACCATGAATCCTTCCATCTATTTTCGGTCTTTTGTAAACGACGAAGCTTATCCACGGGACGGTTCAAGAATGTACCTCCGTGTACATTCTTGAACTTTGAGTTTGCTGACGCAAACATCGTGAGGCTTCTGCACCGCGTCCCTCCGTGGACGCATTTAAAATCCGCTTGGCGTATTTTAAGTTGAGCTTCATGTGCCAACCGTTGACCAGCATACGTCCTTGTATGCTGGTCAACTCAGGTTAGCTTACAAACATCGTGTTGCTTTTATACCACTAAAGTACTTTCGATTATTTCGAAAATGCGTTCCTTAAAAGGTTTGCCGTCCATAACTATTTTTTCAGGCTTGTCCATGTCGTTGAAGAGCTTAAAAAAGTTTATGTAAACGGTATCTCCTGACACATAGTATTCTTCGTCGTAGCCAGGCACAAAAACGCACTTGATAGTTCTTGAGCTTTCAGGGTGCTTTGCTTCAAGCTCTGCGAAATTTAGCACCTTCACTGGTGCGATGAGAAGCTTTCGCATTTCGCTGTCGTCCAGCATACGCATATTGTTGTTCCAAAAGCGGCTTTCAGATTTTGTGCGGTCATTCAGCTTTTCGCGGTTGGAAATCGCAGAAAGCACTTTCGACACTGAGTGCTCGGTAAATTCACTGTTGTACAATACTTTCATTTCGTTGCGAGCTGCAATTGTTGCAAAGTATTCATCGCTCACTTTTTCTTTTTCGGAAACAGAGTCCCAAAAAAATAACATCATCTCCATAAGATCAAAATCATTCGTAACCTTAAGCATAATTACCTCGTTAGTTTAATTTGTTTTTGTTTCCTTGCACTGTTTCAGTACTTCGGAAAGCGTGAGCGTTTTTTGCTCGCGCGTTTTTAGATTTTTAACCGTAACCGCTAAATTCGGCAGTTCGGTTTTTTCATCAATATTTTCGCCGATAAATATTCCGTAGCGGATGCCCTTGCTTTCAGCCCAAGAGTACTGCACGTTCATTTTTTTGTCTTCGCAAAAAACTTCCGTCGGGAAACCAGCTTGCGTTAAAAACTCGGCAACTGCATAATTTGTAACGGAAGAAACAGCCGCATCGTGGAATATAACCGCTTCGGTAAAACTGAGCATCGGTGCTGCACTTTGAAGCTGCTCAAGTGCGGCAATCAGTCGGTCTAGCCCTATTGAAGCTCCGACGCCAGGGATATTTTCTTTCATATATAGACCTGTCAGATTGTTGTATCTGCCGCCTGAGCATACCGAGCCGATTGTCGGTAAATCCGTCAAAAATGTTTCATACACTATGCCAGTATAATAGTCTAGCCCGCGTGTGATAGAAGGATTAAGCACGACGCGGTGAGCTTCGCCCACGGTTTGCAAAAGTGTATAGATTTTTTTTAGGCGTTCACTTTCGTCGCACTCGCCGCCGCACATTTTTTCAAGAACGGCAAGTGTTTGCAAAAACGAATTTTCGGCTGAAGCGTTTTGAGCGTCAGCTGCACAAACAAAATCCAAAATTGCGGCTGTGTTTTTCGCCGTCGTCAGCTCTAAAAGCAGACACTCAACTTCGTCCTTGCCAACCTTTGCGAGCTTATCAACGGTGCGCAAAATGTCTTCGCTTTTTTCGCGAATCGAAAGACATTCCAGCAAGCGGTTAAAAAGTCCACGATGAGAAACATTCACTTTAAATGCTTCAATTCCCATCGCTTCAAAACTTTTGATGATGAGATTCACAATTTCAAAATCACTTTCCGCATTGTCAGAACCTATCGTATCAAAGTCGCACTGCATAAATTCTCGAAAGCGACCAGCCTGAGGTTTTTCTCCTCTCCAAACATTGGCAATATGATATCGCTTAAAAGGAAAAATGATTTCGTCCTTGTGTTCTGCGACGTATCTCGCGAGCGGAACCGTTAGATCAAAGCGCAAAGCCACATCTCGCCCACCGTTGTCCGTAAAACGGAAAACCTGCTTTTCTGTCTCGCCGTTACTTTTGCGTAAAAGCACTTCGGAAAATTCCAACGCTGGCGTGTCAATCGGAATGAAGCCGAAACGCCGGAACACTGTCCGCAAAGTTTCACTCAAAAGCTGCCGCCTGATTTCCAGCTTGGGCGTGTAGTCCCGAAAGCCTTTGAGAACCCGCGGTGTAATTAACTCACTCATATTATGATTATAAACCAAGATAAAAAATATTGCAAGACTTTGTCTTTTACACGCGGGTTTGTAAACGGTTCAAAAATTGGCACGGATGCCAATTTTTGAACCCCATCCTTGGCAGCTTTTGCAAATGATGGTCAAATTAAAATCCGCCAAGCGGATTTTAATTTGACCTGTGAGTTGAACATTCGGTGAATGGGGACAAGTCAATGATAAATCGAAACATTGAGGATTTTTAGTAAAAATTTTATTGTCGACCCGTTGCTTTTTTTTTGTGATTTTGTTATAATGAGCGGTTTATTCGAATGCATCGCAACGTTGAAGATTGGAGAGAATATGATTTTGGTTGGAAAGAATGAATTGATAAAACTCGCACCAATGCATTGGTCGAACCGATTATGCACGGGCTTCCCTGTGGTGGATAAGCATCACAAAAAACTTTTTGCACTGACAGCCTCATTAAATAGACTCATTTATGCTCCATACACTGATGAACGAAGAACTTCGATTGAGCAAATCGCTCTCGCGTTACGCAACTACACGATTTACCACTTTTCGGCTGAGGAGTCGATTTTTCAGCGGAACGGTTATGAATTTTACGCAGAGCATAAACTCGAGCACGAAACATTTGTCCAAACTGTTGAGCAAGTTTTTCCGCAACTGATAAATGGTGACTTGAAAGCTCAGGAAGAAATTTACGAGTTTTTAAGTAACTGGCTGATTCAGCATATTTCGGAATCGGACAAACGCTGGGCGGATTGGATTGCGGAGCATAGTGTAATCGAAAACCAAGTTTTTGAAAGGACGCTTTAATGAAGAAAATACTCATAACTGGTACATCTGGCAATGTGGGCAGCGAAGTACTCAAGGCTTTTTCGGACGATGCACGATTTTCGTGCCGCATACTTTTACGCAAAAAACATTCAAATCTGCGGCTTGCAAAAAAAGTAGCCACCAATGTTGAAGTAATTTGGGGCGATTTGCAAAACTTAGACGACTGCAAAAACTTTATCGTCGAAAGCGATTATGTGTTTCACATTGCAGGCATTATTCCGCCGCAAGCAGACCACTTCCCAGAAGAAACATACAAAACGAACGTCGGCGGCACAAAAAACCTTTTACAAGCCGTGCAGGAAAAAGCTCCTAACGCGAAGTTTATTTACACGGCTTCATACGCAGAATACGGAGCCCGCACGCACAAAAATCCGTGGGGACGAGTCGGCGACCCGCTGATTCCGCCGCTTTTTGACAATTATGCAAAAACAAAACTTATTGCGGAGCGAACGGTGATTTCGTCGCCTTTAACTTGGTGCTCGCTTCGATTGCCTGGCATTTTGTACGACAACATTCTTTCAGCAAATATTTCCGATGCGATTATGTTTCACACTCCGTGGAACACCCCAATCGAATGGTCAACGGCAGCGTCGGTTGCAAATATTCTCAAGGAACTCGTTGAAACCGATTGCAATAATCACCTCAATCCAGACTTTTGGAAAAATATTTATAATATCGGAAACGGGGCGGCAGCTCGAGTAACTGGCTATGAAACTCTCGACCGCGGGTTTGCCCTAATGGGAAAAAGCGTCAAGCGATTTTTTAAGCCGAACTGGAACCCGCTCAAAAACTTTCACTGCCTCTGGCTTGAAGACTCAAGCGAAATAACTTCGCACTTTGACAAGCCTGTTGAACTTGAAGGTTTTGACGCATTTTTTAACCGCATCGGCAAAAAGTTGTGGTATTATAAACTTGGAAAACCATTTGCACCGATTATCCGAAAGTTACTCATCGAGCGGCTTTTAACGAAAGAAAACGCCCCGATGCAATGGATTAAAAGTGGCGACACAGCCCGCGTCAACGCCTTTTACGGCTCAATGGAAAAAGCAAAGAGCATGAGCGAGCGTTGGGAAGACTTTTTTCTCTTGTGCGAAAACAAAAACCCGACGGACGGAAGCTTTCTCGACTATGCAGCCCTAAAAGACGAACGCACTGCCAAACAATACCGCCTGAATCACGGTTACGACGAGCAAAAACAAACGCTTTCCGTCGCGGACTTGCAGCAAGCCGCCGCTTTTCGTGGCGGAAAATGCTTGTCCGCTTCAATGCCCGAAAACATCCACGTGCCAATCGAATGGGAATGCAGCTGCGGACATCGTTTTGCCCTCTCGGTATACGCTGTCTTGAAAGGCGGCTTTTGGTGTCCTGACTGTATGGCAAGCGACGGATATTTCAACGAATGCATCAAGCATCCATATTACAAACAAATTTTCGACTAACCTTCATTATATTTTGCGTTTCGTTTTTTTTCACCGAATGATGGGAATTTTGCCCAAAAAGTGAAAGCCGCGACGATTTGGAGCAGCTCGCTTAGAGCGATAAACTCGGCACAAATCTTTTTCCAAAAAGATTTGTGCCTTATTTTTAGCTTAAGTCCGAAAAGCAATCCTAGGTTACACAAGCTCAAAAGAAAGAGTTTTAAACAAAAAAAACCGCCCTTTTGGGGGCGGTTTTTTCGGCTTTCTGGTTTTTTACCAGTTATCGTCCATATCATCTGGGTCAGCCATTTCGACTTCGTACAAGTCGGTAACAGCTCTCAAATCATCGAAGTAGATATAATATCTGCCGTACGATTCGTCCAAATCGCAGTTAATTTTGAAACCAACGATTTTCAAACCGATATTTTTACCATAGTGGGTGTTTCGCTGAATAATTCCCGAACCTGCATAGGCATTTACACCCTGCGGCGGAATTGCAGCAGTCATCAATTTCCATCCAGCATGATTTAACTTGCCGATGTAAATTTCAAACTGTTGACCGAAAAAGTCCTCAACGATGAGGCTCAACTCATGCGGAATACTTCGTCCGATAACCCAAACACTAACCGTCTTTGTGATGCCTTCAATCGGAAGCGGTTTTGCAGCCTTCACGATAAAAGAGTTCATACCGCGTCGGTAAAACGAAATCTTTGCACCGTACACTTTTGAGTCCGGAATATTCATGCTTGCTTCAGCTTCAATCGGTTCTTTATTCATAGGAGCACCGTTAAACAAACGCCCCTCAACAAAGCCCTCATCGCTTGACATCAGTACTTTCCAAGTCCCTTCCGTTTCAAACTTATCCACAGAAACTTCCTTCAAGCGAACTTCCGCAGAAGTAACACCTATTCGTCTCGCGTCAGCGGCATCCAATGTTGCAATGTCTCTATTGCCAGAAGCATCGCCTTGATTTTGTGCGAACACAAATCCAAAAGTCAAAAAAGTCAGTAAAGCAAAAGTAATAATCTTTTTCATTTATTTGCCCTCTCCCGTTGTTTCATTGTTATTAAACGCGGCATCAACCAGCTCATATCCATCATACGAGTCAACGAACACATTGGTCAATGCTTGAATTTCATCGAGGAAGAAATAAAAGTTATCAACGCGTTCGCTCGGGCTAGTTCGCACTCGGAAACAAACCAGAGAAAGTCCGTCAGTTCCGATGTATCGAGTGCTCTGCTTGATATTAGACGGAATGCTCACGCCCATGTTTTTCCAACCCTTAAAGTTGAGCCAACCAATCGGTAAAACATGCACACGACCTTCTGCATCTCGCACCAAAACTTCAAGTTGATAAAAATAGTCTGCACCCCAAACCCACATGTCAAGGCGAGCAACATTACCCTTGAACGGGATTTCGTACGGCTTTCCGTCAACTGTCGGCACAATGTCAAACCAGTTATCGCCCATGCGATTAAACTTGGACTGAACACCTAAAAAGCTCTTTTTATTCGCGTCATCTTTTTGCGGATACATAGCTCTCAACGCCAAAGGCATACCCTCAAACGTTTGCAGCTTCGGATAACCATCGGTTGCAAACTTACTTCCATGAACTTCCCACGTCCATTCCACTTCTCCGCTTCCGTCAAAAGTATCGACCATATAGGTCTGGTAGCTTTTATTATAATCCTGTGCACTCACAGGCAAAACGCAAAAAGCCAATGCTAAGACGCAGCATGCAAACATAAAACTGCCTTGTTTCATCAAAAACTCCTTTTTTCTGTTCGCCAGAATAAAATTTGAATTTTTTTTAAGCAAGCAACTCAAAAAAGAAAGCCCTGTATCTGTTCTCTTAAAAACCACTCGCTTATTACTTATCGACAAAATTCTATAAAATTTTAGGTTGTTTGTCAAGTGTTCAAAGCCTTTTTTTATAAGTTTTGTCGTTAAATTTTGAGCTTTTCCTCAGAAGTGCCTCACTCACTTAAAACAAAAAATATAAGCGACTGCTCGTTGCCATCTGTATCCACAATGGTTAATTGATGCTTGCCGTAGGTAGCCGAGATTTTCACTTCGTGGATATCCTGCGTCGTTACTAAAAAATCTTTGTCCAAAAACCAAAAAAGCGGTTTATTTTTTTCGAGGTACGCTGCCTTCGCTACAAAGGCTCCAGGCTTGCCGTCCAAGTCAGTCGGGATATAAATCGTCGAATAATTTTTCGGAAAAATAAGCTGAAAATCGCCTGAGCTGGATTTGCCCGTGTCAAGCTTCGGCGGCAGCTTTCGGTAATCTGCATGTGCTTGACTGTAATAGTACTCCTGAGCTGGTGGCAGAGTGAAAAAATTTTTCACCTGCGGAGATTCCGTCGCCGTCCCAGTGTCGGTGATTCGGTGTGTTCCGTCGGCAGACAACGCTACTGGCTTGCAAAAAGGACAAGCCCCGTCGATTAAAGCCGCTTTCGGAATTTCCACGAACTCGGTTTCATCGCAATAAGGCGAAGCCGCATAGCCGGAATGTTTGCAGACTTTAACGCGAGTATACAAAAGCTCATTCCGCGGTGGCACTACCGAGTTGGGCAGCAACTCAAAAAGTTTAAACATTGCAGGGGCGGCTAACACTGAGCTTGTGATTTCAGGCCTTCCGACGCCGCTAGCGTTACCGAACCAAACCCCGACTGTATAATCTGGTGTGCAACCTATGCTCCAAGCGTCCTTGTTTCCGTAGCTTGTGCCTGTTTTCCACGCGATATGCTTGCTGCTTGAAAAATAGCTCCAGGACTTTTCTTCGTTGGGTCTCACACCGTTCAGCAAAGCATCAAAGGTGATTCGACAAGCGGCGGCAGAGATAGGAAACTCAGAGTCGTTTTTCTCAAAGGCTGTCAACGCAAGATTTCGATAAGCATAAACTGCTTCAAAAAGAGTTACTTCGCCACCGCCCAAAATCAGCGGAAGCCCATAATACTCGGCATCTTTGGTAAAAGTTGTGAAATGCATTTTACGCAAAAGATGCAAAAAATTTTCCACCGAGTATTCGCTCAACAAATGCACAAAAGGCACATTGAGCGACTTTGTCAATGCTTCGTCGGCACGCACTGCACCTAAAAAGCTGTGAGTATTATTCTGCGGCACAAACGAACCGAACTGCGTCGGCGTGTCAGGTAAAAGCTGTGCCGGAAGTATTATGGAAGAGTCGAGCGAAGCGGCATATAAAAAAGGTTTAAGCAAACTGCCTGAACTCCGCCTTGCCTGGACAATATCTACCGCTTCGTTTTCTAAAGGACGATTTTTCACCGTTACGCCAGTATTGCCCACGTATGCCAAAACATTACCTGTGCCGTTTTCCAGAATAACGGCACAGGCGTTGTAAACGCTTGAGCGGGCTGCCTCTAACGAAGCGGTCTCCATTATTTCCATAGCTCTTTGTTGTAATTTTATATCGATATCGACTTCAGCGAAATTTTTTACGAAGCGAGATTTGAGAAAGTGAGCGTAATGCGACACCCAATTCGGCAAAGGTTGCGGTGCAGTTGGCACAGGTTCCAAGACCGCAAGGGAATATTCGTCGTCCGAAATGCGATGCTCGCGAAGCAGTAGCCGGAGCACAAAGTCTCGTTTAGCCGTCAACACTGGAGCGTTCGCACCTGGGCGGACAAGGGCTGGCTCATTCGGAAGCACGGAAAGAGTTGCAGACTCGGCGATGCTTAAATGTGCCTGCGAGCGCGAAAAATACCGCCTGCTTGCAGCACTTATCCCGACGACATTGCCCCCATAAGGAGCGTTATTTGCATAAAGGTCGAGAATATCGCTTTTGCGGTATGCTATCTCGATGAGTAAGCTCAAAACGCCTTCTTTGAGCTTTTGCTTGAAAGTTCGCTTTTTGTTTTTTTCGCCGATGCGAGCGACCTGCATTGTCAAGGTTGAAGCCCCCGACACAATTCGCCTTTGCGTTAAGTTAACGTAAACCGCACGCAAAACCGCAAGCGTATCAATTCCGAAGTGAAAGTAAAAATTTTTATCCTCGTACAAAATCGCACAATCGCTATAAATTTGCGGCACCGCTTCAATTTGCGGAAAACGCCATTGCTCGTCGGCAGAAACTTGAGCGTTTAACAAAGTACCGTGCTTATCATAAACCGCAAACGAATAGTTTTCGCTGAAATGCGGCAGCAACTGCACAAAGCAAACGCTCAACACAAACAAAATAAGCACAACACACAAAAGCTCGCGTTTTTTCATCGTCGCATTATAGCCGTTTCGGCAAATTATTTAAAGCACACCAATCTGGAAAACGCTTCAGCGTTTTGCAGTCTTAGTTTCTGGATTCGCAACCAAAAGCTAATGCCGAAAAAACCAAAAATTGTAAGTTTAAGCCTTGACTTTTTTTACGTTTTTTCTATAATGAGATAACCGTGGTGGACGTAGTTCAGTTGGTAGAGCCCCAGATTGTGGATCTGGTTGTCGTGGGTTCAAGCCCCACCGTCCACACGTTTTGCGTCTGTAGCTCAGCTGGATAGAGCAACGGACTTCGAATCCGTCGGTCGCACGTTCGAATCGTGTCGGACGCAATTATGAAACCAGAAAACCAGCGGGACGATGTTGTTCCGCAAAAAACAGCCTCACAGTCCGACTGCGGTTTGGCTCAGACTTCAGAGCCGTCCGTTGAAGACAAATCCAAAAGTCGCTATCCGTTTTTAGATGATTATGAAGGGTATTTTGCCCGCTGATAATCGAGTTTGATTAACCGTGTGTTAATCGCGAAGTAGTCCAAAGTTACACGGACGACAATTTTTGAACTCTGAGTTTGCACGAAAGCCGTACCATCTGCACGGTTGTCAACCTAAATTTTTGGGCTATGCCCAAAACTTATTGCATAAAAAGCCTTTGAACATGATGGACGAATTAAAATCCGAAAAGGATTTTAATTCGTCCCGTGGATAAGCTTTGTCGTTTACCAATGCAAAAAAAACAAAAAAGATTTGATAGAGAAAATAAATTTCAAGGTGAGAGGCTTGCAAAAATAAATTTTCTGTTGTATAATTTTCAAGTTATCTTTTCATTTGGGAGGAAAAAATGAAAAAAATGTATAAAGCGTTATGCTTTGTGATGTGCTGTGTTTTCAGTGCAGGTTTGGTTTTTGCTGGCGGAAGAAGCGACAAAAGTTTCGAGCTCACTGAGCAGCAAAAGAAAGATGGTTGGCGTTATTTTATGCCGCTTGGCATCAAGATTCATCGACCAGCTTTTTGGGACAAGTACGGCGATAACCTTTTGAACGATTCAATCGGTGACGGATATGATACACCAGATGAAGCGGTTTTCAAGGCTTATATTTACGCGTACGCAATCGATTCAGTATTGGACGCTAATGCTAGAATTACTGCAAGGTATCAAAAAAAAGAAATTTCGTATGAGCAAGCTATCAAGGATTATGAAAAAGAGGTTATTGCAAATCTGCGTCCGCTTTACGGGCTTTTTGTTTTGCGAACCAATGTGATTAAAGGACAAGACTTGAAAGAAATCACTGGCTATCCTATTGTCAAGGTTCTCAACCAAACGAAGGAATATACGCAAGTTATGGCTATGGCGGAATTTTCTGCGGAAGGTTTAAAAGCCAATGAAGCAGCAATTTATAAGGAAATGATTGGGCAGCTTGAACCTGCGAGTGAGACGATTACCTGCACGAAACCGATACTGCCAGAAGACATTTTGCTTGCAATCAAAAACTTAAAATTCGACACGATTGACCTTGCCGGAAATAAAGTTACGAATAAGATTTTCAAAGATTACGATGTTACGATGATTAACATGTGGGCGACTTGGTGCGGACCTTGCCGAAAAGAATTACCCGAAATTGCAAAGCTCTACGAAAACTTCAAGGGCAAAAAATGCAATATCATTGGAATTACTGGCGACGTAACACCAGAAAGTCAGGATGCTTTGGAGCTTGCAAAAAAATTAACCAGAGATGCTGGTTGCAAATATACGATTTTGCAAAACAATGATTCTCTAAAAGATTTGTTCAAGGGGCTTCCAGCATGGCCTTGCACTATTTTTGTCGATAAAAATGGAACGATAATTGCATCCGATCACAGCGATATTATCGTTGGCAGCATGGAGCTTGAAGAGTTTACCGAAGCTTTTGAAAATGCCTTGAAGAAGGTAAAAAAATAAGCAGCGGTTAAATTAAATTTGCGTTTTAGATAAAACGGCTCGTGTAAAAGCGAGTCGTTTTTTGTTAAGATATTATGCAATAGATAGAAAAACATAACTTTGTGAAGGCTATGTAAACTCTCTAACGCTTCTTGACAAAAAACTATATTTAGGTATGATTTTTCAATTATAAAAGATATTTTTAATGTTATTTAAGGAGACTGTCATGAATAAAAGAATTGGAGACATTTTGGTTGTCAGCTTTGCACTGTTTGCAATGTACTTTGGTGCGGGCAATTTGATTTTTCCGCCGACACTTGGTTCAGTGTCTGGGTCACAGTGGATGCTCGGCTTTTTCGGCTTTTTACTTTCGGAGGTCGGACTCACTATTTGCGGCTTGATTGCAATTACGTTGACCGAAGGCAGTGCGGACAAATTTTCCGAAGGGCTTCCGCGTTGGCTGGTTGTGTTTATTTTTTCTGCAATTTCGTTGATAATCGGACCGTTGTATGCGATACCGCGTACTGCCGCGACAACTTTCGAAATTGCGTTTTTACCAGTGGCACAAACTAGCTTCGGGGCAACTGGCGTAATGATGACTGGCGTGATTACCAAAATTTTGTTTTTTGCAATCACTTTGATTTTTGTTATCACACCGAGTAATATCATTGATAAAATCGGAAAGCTGCTCACGCCGTTTTTGTTGGTGGCACTTACGTTTTTGATTTTGAAAGGCGTGTTCTTTCCTCTGGATCAAGCAGCTGGCGGTAAATCGGACATGAACATTTTTGCTTTCGGTTTACAACAAGGCTATCAAACTATGGACGCACTTGCGACTGTTTTGTTCGGCGTTATGCTTGTAAACACAATGAAAGAAAAGGGCTACTCGAGCGGAAAATCGCTTTTTAGAATGTCTGCAGTTGCAAGTATTGTGGCTTGCTTGGGGCTTGCATTGGTTTATGGCGGCTTGACGTATTTGGGAGCAACTGCGAACTCGGTGATTCCTGCCAATGCCGAACGTACAACGAGGCTTGTTCTTTTGGCAGAGCAATTGTGGGGACCGATTGGCGGAGTTATTTTAGGCTTTTCCGTTGCATTGGCTTGCTTGACAACCGCGATTGGATTGGTTGTTCCGTTTGCCGACTATTTCAGCAAACTCCTGAAAGTGCCGTCGAAGGTTCTGGCGGTTGTCGCAGTGGTTGTGAGCTTTCTCATTTCGTTGAAAGGTGTTGAGGATATTATCAAATTTGCGGGACCAGTTTTGGAGATTTTGTATCCGATTATGGTTGTGCTGATTTTTATGACGTTTTTCAGAAATATTGTGCCGAACTTTTGGTTTAAGCGCGGGGCGGTAATCGGGACGGTAGTCGTCAGTGTTGCATTGGCTATTTTTTCAGTTGTGGGCAATAGCCTTCCGACATGGTTCGGTAGTCTTATAAAAAGTTTACCGCTTTATAACCTCGGTTTTGCGTGGCTCGTCCCAGCTGTCGTTTGCGGTTTAGGTGCAGGCTTTATCAGTATGGCGTGCGGGGCAAAAAAGGAATAGCAATAAGCTAAAAAATCCGCATGTAACTATTGACAAATTCTGCTGCTTTGAATATACTAGATAGACTTTTGGGGATGTTCCGGCTTCGACTGGTTGCGTCTTTGGATAAAGTTGCATGCGGAGGTACGCCTAAACCTCCTAAAATCTCGGGCAAAACTTTAACTGGCGAAAATAACGACAGTTTCGGCTACGCCTTAGCTGCGTAACGACGGGAGCAAGCGGAAGTTTTGAGCTTTTTGTTCGTTTAACTCCTGTTACATGTTAAAAGCTTATTGTTTGGGACTCGACAGTGCAGAGCCGAACAATTACCTTGTACTGTAGCGAAACAATGCTTGCGGCACTGCTAACGTTTCGCGAAATTTTAACCGTGCCGAAAAGCATGTAGGAGCTTATCGAAATTCCTCTCAGGACGGGGGTTCAATTCCCCCCATCTCCAACTCAAAACGGGCAGTAAGGACTTGCGACACTATGAAACAGAGCAAAACAAAACAGAACACAACACAAGGCGGTATTTTGTTTGAGGCACTTCCGCTGCCGTTGCGACTAATCGTGTTGTTTTTTGGTCTGGCGGTGCTGCTTGCGAACATAACTGGCTTTTCGCTCGGCATTATTCCAATCGTGATGCTTCTTCTGGGGCTTTTTTGTTTTGGTTTGGGGCTTTACGACGACTCTTGGCGTTTTGATGTGGCAAAAAAAATTGCTAGCCGAACTTTCGGTTTTTGGTTGCTACCGACAAAAAAAGTTATTCCTTTCGATGAAATCCAAAATGTTTCCGTCTTTGAGTTCAAACGCCCGCTAACAAAAACGTCGTTCACCGAAATTACGGTTGCGCTCAAAAACGGCAGAAAAACTAAGCTTGCTTATGACAAGACGAACAAAATTCCCGACCTTATCAGCCAAGCTGAAACGCTGCAAACGTATTTTTTTAACCGAAACGCATCTGAAATTGAAAACCTTATCTTGAATGGAAAATAAACTGCTCCGTCAAGCAATTCTAAATTTTCAAATATTTACATCTTTGTAACCTAGGATACGAAAAGATAAAGCATCAACGAGTTTTCACAACAATAAATGTTCTCAAAACTCACAATATAATTTACTACACGGATTTTGTAAACTACCCGCCTTTTGCCTTAGATAATTTTTCCAAGCACAAATTTTTTTAAATACGCACCAAAAAAATATTTTTTCAATTATTATTCCGAGTGAAGGAGAAATAAAATATGAACGCTATGAATTCGATTATCATCGAAGGGAACATCGTGCGAAAGCCAACCGCAGCACAAACTAAAAAAGGCACGCCACTTTGTGTGTTTTCCGTCGCGAATAATCGGTTTTATCGAAATTACAGCGGTGCGGTTCAGAAAGAAACATCATTCTTCGATGTTGAAACTTGGGCTGAACTTGCGACGCAGTGTGCAGAACTCGGCGACAAGGGCGTGCCAGTCCGCATCGTTGGCAGGCTCAAACAATACCGCTGGAAAAACGCTGAGGGCAAAAACTGCAATTCCGTTCGAGTTGTCGCCGAACACGTGGAGTTTAAAACCAAAACGCAACTTAACAGCGAAGTAGACGATTTAGTCGAGGACGAAAACCCCATCGAAGAAGTAATTCACGAACGGCAGGTGGCAGCTCTGAACGCAATCCGCCAATAAACATAACGAGCCGTCAGCTAGTATTTCGCGTGAAGGCAAAAAAAAAGAGATTGACTATTTAGGGGGAAAGCCAATCTCAAACCGCACATCGGCATCTGGATGTCTACTGCCGTTCTGTCGCGGTATACTTCATTTTCGGAGTGAAGCCTCGAAAACTTTAATGCTTTTGTCAAGATTTTTGCGGAATTGTGCTGCGTGCTTTGGACAAGCATTGGTCATTTCTAAAAATATCAGTTTTTAGAAATGACCAATTATAACTATTCGTTTAAGCTTTGAAGAATACTGGGTCTGTCATGGAAAAGCACTAGGGCGTTTTAAGCTTTATGCGGAAAATAAGACGGGTGCCACATCTACGGCACCCGAGCTACTACAAAGCAAAAAAGCATTCGATTATAAAGGCAAAATGCAAAAAAAAAACGAGTGATTTAGCTATTTTTCCAAAACTGCCCGAATGCGACGAATACCGGCAGAGGAAGATTGCTCTTTTACGATTTTAAAGTGTCCCATTGTACCAGTACGCTCAACGTGCGGCCCGCCGCAAACTTCCATTGAAAAGTCACCGATGCGGTACACTTTCACGACATCTTCGTATTTTTCGCCGAACAACGCCTTGGCACCAGCTTTTTTCGCTTCTTCGAGCGGCATCGTCGTTACCGTAACTGGCAGGTCAGCTTGAATTTGCTCGTTGACCAGTTGCTCGACGCGTTTTTTCTCGTCCTCCGTCAGCGGTGCAGGGTGCGTAAAGTCAAAACGCAAACGCTCAGCCGTCAAATTGGAGCCACGCTGTTCGACGTGATTGCCAAGTACGGTGCATAGGGCTTGATGCAGCAAGTGAGTCGCCGTGTGGTAAGCCGTCGTTTGCTCGCTGTGGTCTGCAAGTCCGCCCTTGAAAATCTGCTCGCTGCCTGCCCGCGAAAGTTCCTGATGTTTTTTGAAAGCCTCGTCAAAGCCCTCTTTGTCGACGCTCAAGCCCGACTCCGCCGCAAGTTCTGCCGTCAACTCATACGGGAAGCCGTATGTATCGTAAAGGCGAAAAGCCACGCGACCAGGAATTGTTTTATTTGGGTTTTTCAGCAAGTTCGGTAAAAGCTTTTCGTATTCCTGCTCGCCTTTTTTGAGTGCTTCCGAAAAACGCGTTTCTTCGGCAGCAAGTTCTTTCAAAATTAAGTCCCGCTTTTCCGTTAACTCTGGATATAGCTCGCGGTTTTGCTTGATAATCGTTTCTGCAACGTCCAAAAGTGCAGAATCAGCCATATTCAGTTTTCGCATGTGGCGGATTGCCCTGCGAATAAGACGTCGCAGAACATAGCCCGCACCAAGATTCGAAGGCAAAACGGCTTTTGCATCAGCCAAGATAAAGCAACTCGCCCGCACGTGGTCAGCGATGATACGCATTGAAGTGTCGGTACTTTCAGACGCTCCATACGCAACGCCTGACTTTTCGGAAATTGTTTTCAAAATCTCCTGAAAGATATCGATGTTGTAAACCGACTCAAATCCGTTTAGCATTGCAACGGTTCGCTCAACGCCCATTCCAGTATCAACGCACTTTTTCGCAAGTGGAACAAATTTGCCGTCTTTGGTTTTTTCATATTGCATAAAAACATTGTTCCAAACTTCAAAGTATTTTCCGCAATGGCAGCCAGGCTTGCAGTCAGCCCCGCATGCAGGTTTTCCAGTGTCCACAAAAATTTCCGTGTCTGGTCCGCAAGGGCCCGTTTCGCCAGCTGGTCCCCACCAGTTATCCTCGCGAGGCAAAAAGTAAATGCGACTTTCTGGAATGCCGAGTCCTTTCCATATATTTGCGGACTCTTCGTCACGCGGTGCGGTTTCATCGCCTGCAAATACGGTTACAGAAAGTTTATCAACTGGAATGCCGAGGTACTCAGGCGAAGTTAAAAACTCAAAGCTCCAGCGTATCGAATCATTTTTGAAGTAATCGCCGATTGACCAGTTGCCAAGCATTTCGAAAAAAGTCAAATGGCTGGCATCGCCTACTTCGTCGATGTCACCAGTTCGTATACACTTTTGATAGTCAGTTAAGCGGCTTCCTTGAGGATGTTCGCCTGCCAAAAGATACGGTGCAAGCGGATGCATACCCGCAGTCGTAAAAAGAACAGTCGGGTCATTTTCCGGGATGAGCGACTTACCGGAAATTTCGATGTGATTTTTGCTTTTAAAAAATGCGATATATTTTTCACGCAGCTCTTTATATGTTATCATAAGCGAAAAATACTATAATTTGCGCTTTATGTCAAGGGGCGAGTTAAAATGACGATTAAACCGTCGCTTAGCAATTAAGCGACAAAGGATTTACACAAACTGCAACGTGATAATTGCACCGAGCAAATAGACACTCCCGACAACTACCCACTGCCAATGTCCTTTGCGTTTTTTATTTTTCTCTTTTTGAAAGGTGTCAAAGTCAGTGTCCACTCTGGTTTGCACATCCATTCGAATGGCATACTGAAAGGTTTCCTTTAGCTGCTTAAACCCAAACTGAATCACGTCGAAAAAGCCTTCTTTGTTCACAAGCGACAATCCGCCACAGCCCATTAAAAGCACCGCCGCCAAAAAAAATCCGTTACAGATGTGGTGAAAAATCGAGCGTGAACTGCCACGCGAAAAAATTAAAACATAGCTGGCGGCTAGCACTGCACCAATCGTCGCAGGGAGCAAAAACCCCGCAAGCGTTTTTAAGCACCGCCTTCTTGCGTCGTCTACCACCTCTTCGTTGTCAAAAAAATTTCCGTTCGATTGATTTTTTTCGCTCATTGCCTCACCAGATAAAACTATGGCAGATTAATTTTCATCAATCTGCCACAGCAAAACTTATTTAATTTTCGCTTTTGTACTTTGCGAACTCAGCATCGTTACACAAAACCCAGTGCTTTTCGCGAACTTCACGCAAAGACGGCTTATCTTTTGTGTAATCGTGAGCCAACGCTGGCACATACACTTCGCGTTTTCGATTTCGCTCCGTGTTCGGGTCAGGAATCGGGATTGCCGAAAGCAAAGCACGTGTGTATGGATGGAACGGGTGTGCAAAAAGCTCCTCAGAATCAGCCAACTCGACCATCTTGCCATAATACATAACCGCAATGCGGTCGGAAAAATATTTAACAACAGCAAGGTCGTGAGCGATAAACAAGATTGTCAAGTCCATTTCACGGCGCAAGTCGTTCAAGAGGTTAATAACCTGTGCCTGAACCGAAACGTCCAAAGCACTAATCGGCTCATCCGCTATGATAATTTCCGGCTTCATAACAATCGCCCTTGCAATACCGATACGTTGCCTCTGTCCACCCGAAAATTCGTGCGGATAACGCTCAGCATGCTCGGCAACAAGACCAACTTGATTTAGCGAGCGTTTCACAGCTTCATCAATCTTGTTTTTGTCTTTTTCGCCCCGAATAACCATACCTTCGCCAATAATTTCACGAACAGTCATACGCGGGTCGAGCGACGAAATCGGGTCTTGAAAAATCATCTGAATATCATTCATCACTTCATTGTAGCGGATGTGTTTCATCATTTTTTTATCTTCGTGCAACTTTGCCTGCAACTTTGCAACTAACTCGGTATTTCCAGCCGCTTTTGCCGCTTTGATATCCTTTTTGAGAAAATCAAGCCCAGAGTTGATATGATGATCTTTGTAATAAACGTCGCCACCAGTAATTTCATACAAACCAATGATGGAACGCCCAATAGTTGTTTTTCCGCAACCTGACTCACCAACAATACCGAAAACTTCACCCTTGCGAACGTCAAAGCTCACATTATCGACAGCCTTGAGGTCTTTTCCGTCAAGACGAAAGTACTGCCGTAAATTCTGCACTCTTAAAATCGTTTCATTACTGCTCATTTTTTGCCTCCATTTTCGCTCGCATTCTGCGAATTCGTTCCACAACAACCGATGGCGGTTCAATATCTTTCGGTGCATCCGGATGCAATAGCCACGTTGCCGCTTTGTGTGTCGGCGTTATCTCAAACATTGGTGGCTCTTCCTCAAAGTCGATTTCCATTGCGTACTTGTTACGTGCTGCAAACGCATCGCCTTTCGGCGGAAAAATCATATTCGGAGGTACGCCCGGTATCGACTCAAGCTTTTCCTTGGTGTCGAGGTCAGGCATTGAAGACAACAAAGCCCAAGTGTACGGATGTGCTGGTTTATAAAACACTTCATCAACCGAGCCGTATTCCACGATTTTACCAGCATACATAACCGCAATGTCGTCAGCCATATTGGCAACAACTCCGAGGTCATGCGTGATGAATATGATGGAAAGATTACGCTCGCGTTTTAATTCGTTGATTAACTCAAGAATTTGTGCCTGAATAGTAACGTCCAAGGCAGTTGTCGGCTCATCGCAGATAAGAATATCGGGGTTTGAAGCCAACGCAATCGCTATAACAATTCGCTGACGCATACCGCCCGAAAACTGAAACGGATACTGCATAAACCGCTGACGGGCTTGCGAAATACCGACTTCAGCCATCAAGTCGATGGAGCGGGTTTTCGCCAAGCTAAACTTCATCCGATAGTTTTTCTTTGACGCTTCCGAAATCATCAAGCTAACCAATCGCGACGCACGCACCTGCGCATCAATGCTCACATCGTGTTCCAGCCGTGCTTCAAATGAGTCTTTTAGCTTTTGCAAAATGTCTCGAATTTTTTCTTCCAAGCGGTCTATCGTTAAACTGGTTGGCAGCTTGTATTTTTTAATCATTTTCGCCTGAGCTTTTCCTTTCAACTCATTCGCTTTTTTGCTCATCTTATAAGCCAAAATTGCCCTATCGATAGAAGTTTCAAAAGTGTAGGAAAAGCTATTTTTATCAAGGTCTAGTTTATCGATAGCTGCCTTGACAAATGGCTTCAACGAATTACAAGAAGCTGAAACAGAGGAATCATCAATCGAGGGACGCAAAGAATTCAACACGCTGTCGATTTTTTCAATCGCAGTCCGCTTATTTTCCGCAGATTTTTTGCTCGAATACTTTACCGCATCGCAAACCATCTCCAAAAAGCCATTGAGAAATTCGCTTTCAAACAAATTTTGGGCTGTTTCATTCAAAGCTTTAATGTTTTGCTCTTCAAGCGCTTTATCGCCTTCTTTTCTGGAATAATATCCCAAAGCAACAAAGTGCGGCTTGTGGCGTTCAAGCCCTTTTTGCAAAATATCTTTCAAAAAGTCCAACGCAGCCTTAGCTTCGGCTTTGTCGCCTTCAGTTGCACCGCACTTTTTGTATCGAGCTGCAATGTCCGCAAGTTTTTCGCTTGCAGAGCGGAATGCTACATCGTCCGCAGGAATCAAAAACTGGTTTGCACACAACTTTGTGTATTGTGCAATTCGTTTGATTTCTTGTGCAACTTCAGCCTGCGTTTTATCAATCAACATAATTTTTGCACCGTCAATATACGAAATCGTTGTCTCTGCTGTATCGTGAGCAATGTTATATGCCGATTCAAGTTTGCAGCCTTTCGCGATGCAAGACGTAAACAGTTGCATCTGCTGCTTAACGTCGGCAGCATTATGCCCCGCGAGAATCATATTCTCTTGCAGCGTTGCAGTTATCGCGTGATAATTCTTTTTCGCTTGCTTTCGCTGAGCGGCATTATTCGCAAGCATCGCCTCAGTTAGCTGCTTTCCGACTCGCACAATCGGGTTCAAGCTCGAAAGTGGATCCTGGAATATCATTGCGATGTTGCTTCCGCGAATGTGGTGAAACACTTCCTCTGGAATTTGCAACAAATCCTTTCCATCGTAATAAATTTCGCCGTCCTCAACCGTCGCGTTTCCTGCCAAAATTCCGAGGATTGCCCGTGCAGTTACGGATTTTCCAGAACCCGACTCACCGACAATAGCGAGGGTTTTTCCTTCTTTCAATTTGAAAGAAACATCTCGAACGGCACGAACATAGCCGTTATTTGTCCAAAATGATATTTTAGCATTTCGAACTTCAAGTTTGATTTTATCTGCCATACTAATCGTCCACTCCTCGCAACGACGGGTTAAATGCATCACGCAATCCATTGCCGAATAAGTTAAAGGAAATCATCATCAATGAAATAACACCGGCAGGGAAAAACAAAATATGCGGGTCAGTCGAAAGATATTGCTGCCCCGAACCAAGCATTGTTCCAAGCGATGCCATAGTTTTTCCGTGGAAACTAACAATACCCAAAAACGACAAAGTTGATTCTGACAAAATTACGCCTGGAATAATCAAAGCCACACTGGTGATAATCGTTCCGATAGCATTTGGATAAATATGCTTAAACATAAGTCGGATATCGCTTGCACCGAGTGTCCTTGCTGCCAAGATATATTCTTGGTTCTTAAATCGATAAAATTGCGTTCGAACACGCACACCGATTCCAATCCAGCCAGTTAAAACAAATGCGAACAAAACGCCGACAAACACCGAAACTTTTCCAGTTTGCACAAAATAAAGCTGGAAAAGCGTTGCAACAACGATAAAAGGCATACCGCCCAAAATATCGGTTAGGCGTTCCAGAATCAAGTCAATCCATCCACCATAAAAACCAGTGATTGAGCCATAAATCGAACCGATGATAAAGTTGATTGCCGAAACAAAGATTGAAAGGAGCAAAGACAATCGTACACCGTGAGCCATTCGCACCATAATATCAAAGCCTTGACCATCAGTACCGAACGCATTTGCAGGCTCATAACCGTGCTTCATTTGATAGTAGTTATAGTACAAAACGCGAACTCCAATCATCGTTTTATCTTTCGGGACGGAATAAAGCACGTTACCGTCTTTGTCGCGAAGGTAATTATCAAACAAGCCGTTCTTTTGGATTTGTGCCAAAGTCAGACGTTTTCCTTCGTTGTCGACAGCGTATTCACGTTGGTCAACTTTGTACCACAAGTTTGCGTCAGCTTCATCGCTCGCAGCAAATTCGTTGCTGTAATCAATCATCGGGAACAAAATCTGCTTACCAGTTTTCTTTTCCCAAGCTACAATTTCATCATAAGCTTCTCTTGAAACGTTCATGTACAAAAAGCCAATGCTTCGGTACGAATCTACTTTTACGTTTCGGTATGTGCTTTTGCCGTCTTTGAACTCAGCTCCCATCGAAACGACAGGCGAAGCTTTAACCGCCTCATCCCACGAAACAGAGTTTTTGCCATCTCCGTTCACTTCGGCATAACCGATGCCAACAGTATAAACTAAATACTTGTCGTTATACTTCATAGATTTTGAGCCGTCCCAAAAACCAGTACCTTTAAATATCGAGAGCTTGGGGCGAGCTTTTGCATAAACCGCGTCGGCGTATGCCAAATCGTACTTTGAAAAAAACGGCACCACTATTCCGAAAACGATAATCGCACCAATGATATACGAAGCAGCAACCGAAGCACTGTTCCGCTTGAAACGCAACCAAGCGTCCTTAAAATAACCAATCGGTTTTGTTTGAAACTTTGCGTCAAAAATTTGGTCGTCCCGTTGCACGAGCTTAAATTTTTCTGCAGGGATATGTTTTATTTCTTGCATGTTATCTCTCCCCTATTCTGATTCGCGGGTCTAAAAGCCCATAGCTTAAATCGGTAACAATATTTGTAACCAAACCGATTGCCGTATAAAACATACCGGTTGCCACAAAAAGGTCGTAATCTAGCAACTGAATTGATGTAATGTAGAGCTTGCCGATACCGTTAATCGCGAAAATCTTTTCGGTAATAATCGCACCGCCCATAATACTCAACACAAAAGCTATAATTCCCGGAAGAATTGGCACCATCGCATTCTTCAATGCGTGACGCCTGATCGCCTGTCCGCGGGTTAAACCTTTTGTCCGTGCCAGCAACATATACTCACTGGTTAGGGCTTCTGTCAATTCTGCACGTATGGAACGTGTGAAACCAGCAATAGCACCGAACGAAAGCGACAATATAGGCAAGACCATAGAGTGGAACATTTTTGCCGTCCACCATGAACCGCCTGCTTCAAACAGCGACGAAACAATAACTGGAAACCAGCCAAGCTTAAAGCCCAGTATATACTGCAACAAAAACGCATATACAAACGACGGCACCGAAATAAAAAGCATTACCACAATCGATATAACGTGGTCAATCCACTTGTTTTTGTATATAGCGGCGATAACCCCAAATAATATACCAAGCGGAATCGATAGCAGCGTAGAATACAGGTTCAAGATAATCGTCGGTGGAAGTTTACTGGCTATAACTTCCTGAGCTGGCTTGAGGTAATCGATTTTCCACGAAGTTCCCCAATCACCGGTTGTGATAATATTTTTCAAAAAAATAACGTACTGCTGGATAATCGGCTTGTCATAACCTAACGCACGCCTGCGAGCCATTTCCAACTCGGCTTGCCAACCGTTCATCGGCAACTCAGGCTGTAACATCTTTATCAGCATAAAATTGATGGTCATAATGATAAAAAAGGTTATAAGACCGAGTCCTAACCTTTTTAACACATACGTAAATGTTCGCATAAAACAAACTCCTCTGGTTAAGCATTGGAAGCAAAATCTACACCAATCCTCCAAACAAGAAGGAAGCACCGCAACACATCGCCTTATCAGACTAAAATCGTGCCACAGTGCTTGCCATTGTGTAAATCCTTCTACAGTTCTTGAGGGAACCGTAGACTTACGATTTTACTCGTAGTTTAATTGCCCCTGATTCTTTTTCACATACTCATCCCACTCGGCATCAGTGTAGTTAAACTTTAATCGTCGGAAGCCACCGAAGCCGTACATGATGTTGTATATATCGGTGAGATAGTCAACTTTGTAGGAAACTATCACTGCCGACGTATATGTTCCAACAGGAATACACTGATAAGTTTGCAAAACACCTTTTTCAAGTGCAGAAAGGATTTGCAACTGAACAACAGTTTGTCCTACATATTCACCTGCACCCTGAATTGAATTTGACCACTGCTCGTATGTTTTTTCTTCCGTTACTACGGTTCCGTCCGCTTTTGTGAACGTGATCTTAAGCTTGTCTTTGCTCGGGTTCCAGCCGTTTGACTCATTAATCTTGTTCAAGCCACCCATTGTTCCCGGGTTCGTGTAAACTTGGATTGTTCGGAATGGATAGAAAGCAGCACCACCCCAAGCACCGCGGATAGCCATATTTTTACCAGCTGCAACGTTAGCGTAGCGTTTTTCGTCGCCAGATTCAAACTTAACTTGGATTTTTCCTTCAAACGGAGTGCCCTTCGAGCCTTCGTTAAAGAATTCCTGCAACAAGTCTTGTTGTTTGATGTCCTGCGGTGCCAACTCAGCGGGAGAAGCCATAACTTCAATCGGTACAATTTCACCGTCTTTATAAACGCCGTCTGCAACTGCTTGTTTGTACGCTGACTCAAAATATTTTCGAGCAGTTTCAACGTCGCGTCCTGTTATTTTTGAATACATTTCATCAACGTTTTTGTCGGTGTATTTAATATCATACAAATCCAAAATAGCCTTTTTTGCATAGCTTGAACTTCGGTACATTGAGTTCGGATCATTTGCGATATCGTAATAATACAATGTATTGAAAAGGAAGTATGCTGGCTTAAATGCAGATGTTGCTTCACGACAGAATTTCTCGCGGTCAATGCTCAACGAAAGGGCTTTTCGGAAATCCTTATAGTGCATAACAATTCGTTTACCGCTTCCTTTTTCCTGGTCGCGTGAGTTCAAAGCCTCTTTGCTGGTTGCAAAAATAAATCGTTGCGTATAAGTTTCATCAGCATAGTAAAGACGATCGCTTTTCTTGTATTTTGCAAGGTCATCGGAAGTTAAGCTCACTTCGTCAACCAAACCTTGATTGAAGCGCTGCAATTCAGTTGCGTGGTTTTCGATAACGTCGATAACTACAGCGTCAGCAACATACTCGCCTTCGTGCCTTCCGTCATGATAACCGCCCCAATTCGGGTTTCGCACCAAACGCATTTGCTTGTCTTTTTCGTAACTTGCGATTTTATACGGTCCGTATGAAATAGTGTTGCTCATATCGGTTCCGTACGAAGTTGCTTTCAAGTTTTCAATTTGCTTGTAAGTTTTTTCGTATGTCGGTTTATGAACAAGCCAGTTAGAACCCATGGCGTTCATGAAATAATAATACTCAAGCGGCGCTGCCGTGATGTAAATCAACTGATATTCTCCGCCTTTGAGCAAACCTACAGCTTCCCACGGAGTTTCTTTGTGAATATCGCCTGTGTCATAAACACAAAACTCTTTCCACGCTTCAGGGTTTGTATCACCGAATGCTTTTGCAATCACCAACATATCGGCTTTCGATTCATCGGTAATTTCAAAATACATATTTGCCTTGTATTTTTCAAAAAGGTCAACATCGTTCGATACAAACTTGCTCTTGTACTTGCTGTTTGCGTAGTAGTTCTTTGCAGGCTCGCCAAAGAATTTAACGCCATCCACCAATGTGAACATAAGTTTTGCACCAGCTGGTGAAGTTGCTTCGTCGTATTCCTTGTAAACAGGCATTCCAGCCAAATCGTTCCCGAAATATTCTTTTGCGTTATAGATTGCCGACTCGCTTGTTGTGTAACTGTTCGAGCGATAGTTTTTCATCGTCGGGTCCAAGCAAAGCTTCATTGATTCGATGTAGTCGTCAGCTTTAATCTGGTCACCGTTTTCCCACTTCATTTTCGGGTTCAAGTCAATCTGAAACACACGATTGGATTTTGCATCGGCAGGGATTCCCCACTTTTCTTTGTCTGCAAACTTCTCCGTAATATCGGTAACAGCATTTGCTGCATCATACGCGTACTTCCACTCGCCGTCTTTGTCACCCATGACAATATCAACAAGAGGTGTAGTGATGTAGCCCATAAAGCCTCTATCGCCTGAAGTTTCCCAAGCGTGCGGGTTCCAGTTAAGCGGCCCTTTTGACCAAACTGAACGGTATGTGTAGTTTACCGTATCAAGGGATTTCGATTTCTTACCGTTGCAAGAAGTTGCAGCAGCAAGAACCATTGCTAAAGTAAGCAAAATTGCAAAGAGTTTAATTGTATTCTTTCTCATTGCGTGCCTCCATACTTATTTTGTATTATTCGGGAACTTAACAGCTGCCCAAATTACATATTACTATCATTTTACAATAATTTTATAAGTTGTCAAGTGTCCAAAGGCATTTTTTTATAAAAAATCGTATTTTTTTGTAACCTTTTAAAATTAAAGCATTTGATAACTCCGCCAACATACCATTGTATCGCAAATGTACCTCAAAAATCTTTTTATGAAATTAGCTTTTTTGACTTGAGATTGATTGACACAAATGCTTTTTTTGTGTTAAAATACACGAAGATAAACAAAATCGAAGGAGTTTGTATGGCAGACACTAAAAAAATAAGAAATGTCGCAGTTGTTGGACACGGTCAATCAGGAAAAACTACGTTGGTTGAGCATTTACTTTTTACCGCTGGAACTATTGATGAAGCTCAAAGCACCGCATCCGGAAAAACCGTTTGCGACTACACAAAAGAAGAAATTGAGCGAAAAATATCGATGTATGCAAAGTTGGTATATTTATCGTGGCACGATGCACTTTTTAATTTTTGGGATACGCCTGGAGCTTCTGACTTTTTGGGTGAAGTAATTTTGGCATTCCGCTCTTCGGAAAACGCCTTGATGGTTTTGGACGGAAAAGCTGGCGTTCAAATTGAAACGATTAAGTATTGGCGGAATCTCAACGAGCGGAATAAGCCGCGTATGATTTTTGTGAACAAACTTGATGAACCTCGAGCGGACTATGAAGCTTGTCTCAAAGATGCCCGCAATCAATTCGGCACTGAAATTTTTCCAATCACGCTGCCGATAGGTACTGGCGAAAATTTCACTGGCGTTGTCGATATTCTCACAGGCAAGGCATACAAAGTAGAAAAAAACAGCGAAGTGGAAATTCCGCTGCCGCCTGAAATGGAGGCGGCATACAAAACCGCACGAGGCGTTGTTGCGGGTGCTGCCGCTGAAGGAAGCGATGAGCTTTTGGTTAAATTCATTGACGAAGGCGAACTCACCGATGCTGAAATCGCGGAAGGCTTGAAATTGGCATTGGCTCAAAATAAAATTGTGCCAGCCTTCGCAGGAGCCGCCGAAAAAAATATCGGGCTAACATCGCTTTTGGACTTTATCGAAAACATTGCTGCAGCACCAGAAGGAGCACTTGAGACGGTGCTTTCCGAAGGCGGCGAGCAAACAATCAAAACGACTGAAACCGGTGCTTTTTCTGGCTTGGTTGTTAAAACGTCCAACGACCAGTTTTCGGGCAGACTCAGTTATATAAAGGTAATAACTGGTAATCTCAGTAGCGACACCGACGTGTTTAACATAAACGAGCAAAAAAAGGAACGCATCGGGAAGCTATTTAAGCCTGTCGGGAAAAAGCTGACGGAAGTAAAAAATCTCTTTGCAGGAGATATTGGTGTGGCGGCAAAACTTTCCGACACAAAAACAAATGACACGCTTGCCGTTGAGCAAAATACTTTACCGTTTATCAAACTGCGGACGCCTTCGCCAATATATTCGCTTGCAGTTACAACTGGTGACAAAAAAACAACAGACAAAATGGGCGAGCTTCTTTTTAAATTTTGCGAAGAAGACCAAACCCTTTCGTACACTTACAATGCGGAAACGGCTCAAAACATTTTGTCGGGTATGGGAGAGTTGCAACTAAATACTGTGCTAAGTAAACTCAAGGACAATTCCAAAATCGAAATACAAACATCGACTCCGAAAGTCGCTTACCGTGAAACAATTCAGCGAAAAGCCCAAGCCGAATACACTCACAAAAAGCAGTCAGGCGGACACGGTCAATACGCCCGCGTTGTGCTTGCTATCGAACCGCTTCCACGCGGTGAGCGTTACAAATTTTCAAACGCAGTTTTCGGGGGAGCTATTTCCAAAAACTATATTCCGGGCGTTGAAAAAGGCGTTCTCGAAGCAATGCAACACGGCGTACTGGCGGGCTTTCCAGTTATTGACGTTGCGACAACCGTCCTTGACGGCAAGGAGCATCCAGTTGACTCGTCCGAGTTGGCGTTTAAAATTGCTGCCCGCCAGTCATTCAAGGACGCAATGCGAAATGCTGGTGCGATTTTGCTTGAACCGATTATGAATATAACCGTGCTTGTGCAAGCAAATTACCTCGGAGATATTATGAGCGACCTTTCTTCAAAACGTGGACGCATTATAGGACAGTCGTCGCTTTCAAACGGCATCGAAGAAATAAAAGCTCAAGCACCGGCAAAGGAACTGCTAAAATACGCTATTGACTTGAAAGCCTTGACAAGCGGCACGGGTTCATTCGAAATGAGCTTCGACCACTATGAGCCTATTTCTGGAAAGCTCGCAGATGAAATAATCGCTCAAGCCGAAAACGCAAACGACGACGAAAACGATTAACTGAAAACTTTGAAAACAAACCGTGCCGTTATCCTTGGCGTCGATTTCAGCAATGCAATCACAATTTCACAAACCGCCTGCAAAGGCGGTTTGTGCTGGGAAGCGTAAAAAGCTTTGGATAAAACGGTTGCACTTTTTGAAACAAAGCAAAACGCTTGGAATATGCAGGCGGCGAAGCCGCCGATTGCGTTTCTCACAAAATCTTTTGGTGAATGAAATTCAGAAAATTAAAGAGACGCGAGACCTTCACCGAGATTTTTCAAAAGCGGACTAAGTTCGTATTCGCATAAATCCGAAACGGTGATGATGTCTTTTTCGGCGAAGGCTTGTGCGATTTCTTTCAAAAAGTCGGTGATTTTTTTTTGCTCGGCGATGATTGTTGAGCCGTAAAGCTCCGTGTTGGCACCGATTTGCGAAATGATTTCGAGGCTTAAAAATTCAAGTAGCTTTTTGATGCGCATGGAAATTTTTTCAAGCAAGGCGATAACGGACGAGTCGTCGCCTGTTTGCATTTTCACCGAAACGTCTTGCAAGTCCTTTGCGTCTTGCTGAAGCTGCAAGCCCAATTCAAGGATGTGCATTTTGATGTCTGTGCCAGATGCCGTAAAAAGGCGAATGTTTTCTGTGCCACTAACCGATTTTGCAAAAAGCTCGTCCAGCTGCTCGGCGGTCATTTCGGCATCGTCAACTATAATCTTGAAGACTGCATGCCCATTTTTGTTGCAAAATGTTTCGACTTCGCCCAAAAGTTCGCCGATTGTTTTTTCCTGCTCGACTGTAAATTCCAGTGGTTCGTCATTTACCGATATTTGTATCAAGGTTATTCTCCTTTCGGAGCTGAAAAGCTCTTTATCTTATCGGATTGAGTTTTCATATCCTTGAGCGTGCCTTCCATTGCAGAATATTTACGTTTGAGTTCGGCTTCCTTTGCGGCAAGCTTTTTGTCATATTCGGCTATTTTTTTTGTGCTGCTCGAAATTTTTGTGTCAAGGGCTGAAATGCGAGTTGCAAAGATGCCACTTCGCTCGGTGTAAGGCGAAATTTGCTCGTAAAGTGCGAAAGCAAGTCCAGAATCGATTAGCTTGTCGCCGTTTTGGTCTGCCCCGAAAAATTCTTTCATGTCGGCTAGATTGTTGGCTATCGCTTCATCGAGTTTTTTTTCGTCTATTTCAAGATAGCCGCGAAGCCCTCCCGCTTCAATTTCTCCGCCTCTTGCCGAGTTTGTCGAAATGCCCATGCTGCTCAAAAGCACGATTTTTGTTTCATCGTTGGCTCGGTAAGCTGCGGTCGCTTTGGTGCGTAAATTGTTTTTTAGGCTATTGAGTGCTGAGTCGCCAGAAAGAAGTCCGAGCCGTTTATGTGCAGCTTCCCGCTCTTCGCTCGTCAAGTACGTTAGCTCATCAATAATTTCAGGCTTCACTTGCGTTAAAATATTTATTTCGGTGAGCATTTGGTTATATTTTGCAACGAACTCGATGATTGTATTTTTTATCAGTTGCTTATCTGGCTCGATGTCGAGTTTCGCCGTTCCCTCGGTTTTGTCGCGAAGGTTCAGCGTAACGCCCGGAATCAAGTCGTCAATGCTATTCGTCGGGCGAGTGATTTTTATGCCTTCAAATTCAAGCTGTGCATCGGAAGCAACCGAAACAGGATTTGCAGCCGTGTACTCGCCTGTGGATTTCGGGTCGTAAATGCGTATGCTCGAAACGTCGATTTGCAATGAGCTATTTGGGTTATTTAACACAAGTGCTTTTACATCTCCGTATTCTGCAAGGTCTACAGTGATTTTTTGCTCGCCGTCAATGTTTGCAATCGGCGGCAATGGAATTAGTACCCCGCGTGCGGATTCAAGTGAAAATACGTTTAAGTTCGTTCCCTGAGGCAACATCTGCAAGTTGCCGCCTGCCTGACTCGCAGGGGACGGCGTGCTGTTTTGCAGCGGCTCGGTTACTGGCAAGTTGCCAGCTGACGAGGCTTCATTCGTTATTGTAATGCCCTGATACGAAAGGCTGCCAAGTTGCTCAAAAGTTTTATTGCTGGCATTTTCGTCAGCTGCGGGTGCAATCGTTTGGGCTGCTTGCCCAGAAGCTCCGCCAGCACTCCTACTGACAGTGATTTCCAAAATGTTTCCGTCCGAGCCGCGAACCGTTTTTGAAAAAGCAATTTTGTCCGATGACAGAGGCTGCACGACAACAGATTGGCGGTCAAAGCCAACTGCCGAAGTGTCGTTTTTTTTCAAGATACCGTTTTCAAGTGCAAAAGTCAACGCATCGTCTTCGAATTTGAGCCTGTTAGCTTCGCCGAGAACTTCCGATTTAAACAATAAACCGGAACTGTTGGCAGTGGTTTTGATTTCTGAAACGCTTAAAATCCCCTTGCCGCGTTTGTTAATAGCTTCCACGAACGAGCGGTAATTTCCGCCCTTCCAGTTAAACGAAATAGTTTTGTCGCCGACCACAAAAGTGTATGTCCCCGGTGCAACTTCCATTTTTTTGTCAATCGGATTTGAAAGAAAGCTGTCGGAGCTTGCAATTTTGTCGACTTTTACCTTGAACGAAGCATTTTCCGCTGAGCGTGAAGCCGTTGCCGTGATAGCCTTTTCTTCACTTGAGCCGACAACCTTTTCTGCAAAGGGATTATTAAACGAATACAAAGTATTCGCACTTTTTCGCAAGTCTGAAGCGAGGCGGTTTGCGGTTTGCCACGCTGCCCTCTTGCTCTTCTGGGTATCCAAATCTTTTTGGGCATTATCACGAGGAATCCGCTCGACTTTCATCAAAGCTTCAACATATTTGTCATAGGTTCCCGTAACACCCGGAATGTTCATGTCCGACATCGCTTACTCCGAGAATAAAAACACATACAGTGCAAAAAATTACATTTCGCGACATTGTAACATAATTGCGTTAATGTTTCAAGGTTAAGTTTAGGCAAACTTTTCTCACAGAAAAATATAAACCAAAAAGCAATTTTGAATTTTTTGCCGTTTGTAAACGATAATGCTCATCCTCGGGCTCATCTGGAGGCGGTTTCTCCGCCCCCAGATGAGCTTCTTTTATAGAAAGCAATGACCGAATACCTCGAAGTTCAGTCGACGCGTCTTGCGTATTCCTAAAAAGCAGTAACACAGGATGGCGAACTAAAAATCCGCCAAGCGGATTTTAAGTTCGCCCGTGGATAAGCTGTCGCGTTACTTGGGTTAAAATAGGTTAATTCGCATCTCGTAAACTGTAACTATAAAAGCGTTTGTGCATTTATATATGGGCATAGTGAGAAATCTAACCGAGTTTTCGAGTTGTCAATGGATTTACGGAGTTTATGAAAAAAAATAAGCGAACACTGATTATCGTCAATATTGCGGTGTTGTTTTTAGCCCTTGCGATTACATTTGTTACTTTTCCGCTTGTGTCAAAGTATTTTTATGATTTTGTTTCCAAAGAAAGCAAGCGACTTTTAGACAAGGTACAAACGGCAATCGGGCTCGAAATTCGGTACGAGCAGCTTTCGCCTTCGCTTTTGGCAAAAGTCAACTTAAAAAATGTCCGCATCTTGGATGAAAACGGGACGGAGATAGCACACTTTGAAAAAGTCCTACTCGAGTATAAATTATTGAATGTAATCAAAGGCGATTTTAAGGACAGCATTCGCCGCATTACTATCCGTGACGGAGTGCTAACATACGACAAAAAAAACAAAAGCCGTTTTTTTGAAACGCTTTTTTCTAAGTCGTCACAGGCACAAAGTGAAGACAGCAAACGGACTGAAACTTCGGTTGATGATTCTGCGGCGACGACCAAAAGCTTTGAGCTTCCGGTGAATAATTTTAATGTCAGGGTGCAAAATGTCCGCTTGAATATTGCGACTGAAAGTGTTTCCTCCACTTTGATGATTTATTCGGGAAAGTTTGCAGGAACGGACGGAAAAATTGCATATAGCATTCAGTCGAACTTTTCTGCCCAACCGCAAAATATACCGCAACTGAAGTCCGTTAACTTTGATATAAAGCTTGAAGGAAATACTGTCAGAGATTTGTCGGCACTTTCGGCAGTTGTGTCGATACAGAATTTTGCTGCCGACAATTTCAAAATTTCTGGTGCGTCGTTTTTTTTATCACGCGAGCACGACCTCGTTTCGCTTTTAGCATTTCAACGGAACTCAAACTTTGATATAAAAGCTGCATATAACCTCGGCACAAAAATTGGCAATGCTTCAATATCGTTTGAGAAGTTGAGACCGTTTAATTTAGCAAATGTAAAAAATCAGTATTTGCGACAACTGACTCTGGCGGCATTCAACGGCTCGATTGCAGCCGATTTTGATTTGAACAAAAACGCGAAAGAGCTTGTTGCATACAACTTCGATATATCAGCGGACGTGCCGCAAATCGCTGCGGGGATTTTTTCCACGCGTAATTTTGCATTAAACATAAAAGCCGACGGGACTGAAAAATTGTTCAATATAAAAAAGCTTGCCATCAATTCAACGGCACTCAATTTGTCTGCGGGCGGTTTTTATAATTTTGCAAATGGTGTGGTACGTTTGGATGTGGCATTAAATAAACTGATGCTCAATGACACAAACATAAAAACGAACTTTGCTTTTTCAGGCAATTCAAAAAAGTATGCAGGTGTCTTCAGCAATATAGAAATCGGACAAGCTTTATTTCCGACGGCATCTTTTACTTTAACGCCGCACGGAAAAGAATTAAATATACTGGTAACTCTTGCAGACAAAACTGGCGAATACAATTTCGATGCCGTTTACACATCCGATGCAAAGGGGAAAAAATTTGTCGAAGCACACGGAGTTTTGAATTCTGTCAGTATTCAAAATATTTACCAAGCGATAGCTGGTTTTGCACCAAGCGTAAAATCAGCCTTAGTGGAAAGTCGACTTGAACCGTTCCGTGCGACGAGTGAGTTTTACATCACAAGCGATTTAAAATCGTTTTCATACAACGTGATACAATTAATCGTGGCATCAACGGAAGCAGGCGGAATGTATCTTCTCAGTTCCTTCGACGGAAACAACGAAGCTTTTAATTTGCAAAACTTTAACTTGAACGTCGGCAAAAAACAAATCACTGGAACTGCAACTGCAAATTTCGCCGCCAACAAAGATATTTTTTTTAACCTGCTTTTTTCCGTCGATGCAATTTCGTATTCTGCAAATGGAATTTTCAGCAACAATATGCTCAACATTTACGGCGACTATGGTCTTTCACTGACAACTTTTTTTGAAGGAAAAACATTGAAAGGAAATTTTACGATGAAAGAATTTCCTGTTCCCGCAGTCCCATTTGTCTTTTCGATAAATGCAAACTTTGATTACCTCAACAAAGATAGCTGGAACGTAATATGCGATGAAGCAAAGTTGCTTTACTCAAAAGATGCAATCGTTGAAAATTATACAAACGTTCCATTTCAACTGACCTTCAAGGGCAACGCAAACCCTAAAAGCATTTTTCTGTCGCAAATCGAAATGGGCAACAATGTAAGCATGCTTAAAGGACAAGCATCTTTCGATTCAATTTCAAACGACTACGATTTTTTAAAACAATTCAACGTCATTGCAAAATTGGAAGATGACAAAAAAACCTCTGCACTCGATTTAAATTGCAACTTTTCAATTTCAAAGGAAACATTTATCGATGGCTCGCTTTCGCTCAAGGATGTGTCATTTGCAACATTTACCACAAAGCAAGCACTCACTGACAAGATAAGTGGCAACCTAAACTTTTTGGGCTCGCTTGATAATTTGTTGCTGCAAGCAAATTTGGAAAGTCTCACAATGCACGTTTTTAATAAACCTCTTGAAGCGTCATGCATGTTTTTAATTGATGACGGCACTGTGCGTATTCCTGATGCTCACGTAAATTGGAACGGTCACAATATTTCTTCGATAAATGTTAACTTCAATCCCGCAAGCGGGACTGGTGCACTCGGTTTAAAATATGCTGGCACGCTTTCTAAAAAAGCTGCAAACGCAGAAATAAAAATTGATATCGCGGGACAAAAAGTTTCGGCACTTGATAAAGGTTCATCCGTCGAAAAAATTATGTCGGTGATTGAATCCTTTGTGCTGAACACGACATTGAAAAATGCAAACCTCGGCGAACAAAAACTGGAAAAGCCTTTTGTCTTTACCGTTACTCGCGATAACGGTGTTATTGCAATATACGATAGCGAAAATAAAATCACTGGTTTTTATATGGACGATGGCACGCTTTCGCTCAATATGAGTAAGGACTTAAAAACACACGTATCGTTCGACGGAAATATTACAAGTAAAGATATTAGCTTGCAGTGTTACGATATAAACATCGATATTCCGCAAGTGTGCAATTTTATAAACCTCCGCGATTACGTCGCTTTTACGAGTGGTTCGCTAAACGGAAGTCTTCTCATTGACGGAAAACTAACCGAGCCGAAATTTTTCGGAACATTGTACCTTGATAATGTAAATTTCAATTCGCCTGGTTATGCTCCAGATAATTTATACGCAAACAATATTCCAGTCGTTTTTTCTGAGTATAAAATCGAAATGCCCCGTTCAAATTTTATTGCAAAAACTTTTGTCCTTTGGGCTGAATGCACAAGCGAGTTTGAAGGTTGGATTCCATATGACACAGTTGTGCATTGCGGTATCGACAAAGAAAAGCCTGGACACATAAAAACAAATAACCTTTTATTCCACGCGGACGGAAAAGTTTCGTGCGACATCACGATGAAGATTACACCAGAATCGATGGACTTGCAAGGTAATGCTGCATTTGATAAAGGCGAGTACGCAGTTGCATTTGATACATTTGACGACTTTATCTCATCATTTTCTGGCGGTGGTAAGTTTAAGTTCACAATGGATTTGGGCGTTGCGCTTGGTAACAATTCAGAGTTTAACTGGCCTAATATGAAAACGCCGATTTTGCGTACATTGACATCGACTTCAGAGCCGATAGCTTTTCATGTTGAACCTGGCTTATTTACGATGACAGGTTTAGCAAACTTGCGAGGCGGTGAAATTACTTATATAAAACGCAACTTTTACATCAAAGAAGGAAACATCAAGTTTGTCGAAACAATGAATGGCTTTGTGCCTCTTTTGACGCTACGAGCAGAAATTCGCGATAAAGACTTGGACGGGAAGCCTGTCAAGTTAATAATGAATATGAAAGACCAATCCCTCATCAATAATTCTGACACGTGGATTTCAAAAATAACTGCAGATCCAGCGAAATCCGAAACGGAGGTTTTGCAGCTATTGGGGCAAGTAGTTACTGGCGAAACAACGCGGTCAACTATTCTAAAAGACACGTTGACAAATGCAACCGACTTAGTTTCGCAAATTACGTTTGCAAAAAATATTGAAAATAAAATTCGGGACTTTTTGCATCTTGACGTTTTGTCATTCCGAACGCAAGTCGTGCAAAACTTAGTTTTTGGAAATCTCTTCAAAAAGCCAGAACAAGAAAGTTTAAAACTTGGCGACTATTTGGATAACACAAGTTTTTACATCGGCAAATATTTCGGTTCGGCAATTTATGCAGATGCCGCCTTGCATTTGAGTAATTATGACCAGCTCAAAGATCCGTTCCTTGACACGCGAAAGCCTGTTTACAAATCGATTTTGTTTCAGCCTGAGTTGGGTTTGGAAATGGCGACACCATTTTTTAATCTTCGCTGGGCAATATCGCCAACCAACCTAAACACACTTTTTGTCGATAACACGTCGCTCACTTTTTCGTGGAACTTTTCATATTGATGTTTTTCTTAAGTTTCGGCTTTATATTTTTCCTTGCTTTTTTTTCCGTCTTTCGGTAAACTTATCACGTATGCAAGAAAACGAAAAAGCGAAAGCATTATATATACGTCCAATTTTGGATAAAACTCCGATTTGTCCAGTTGAAAACGGAAAAGCACAATTCGGCAATTTTGAAGGACGCTTTGAAAATTTTGCAATCAAGGGGTTGAAACGCCCTTTCGGTAATTTGGCGATTCCGTCATGTATCACTGATTTGACGGTGAATAGTTTTATGAGGCTTTTGTTTCACAGTCCAAATATTATCGGGGAGCTTTCTTTTTTTACGTGTCCGTTTTTTTCAACGATGGAAACAGTTTACTGGGACAAATCCACGAAAAAACGAAACGCATACCGTCGATTTCTGCCAGCTGGTTTTTTGCATATGCCGAAACGCCTCGGGTATAATATCACGGCGTGCCGAACTACGCAGCGTTATGTGCGGCTTCTGTCTCGGCTCAATCAAGGTTCGATGCACGCCGACATTGATTTTGTCGGCTCAAAGGGGCGACCTGCCGTTGAAGCCCGCTTTGATGTGGACTTCACGCAAGATGAAACCGCTGAGCTTTCAGCCGTAACGCCGTATTTTGTTGCGAAGCGTTGCGAAGCGTCATATTGCTTCACTGCCCCGATGACTGGATGGCTCAGCGAAAATTATCGGCGTGACTTTGAGTTTCCGCTTGAAAGCTCGGTTTGCTTTTTTGATTATCGCAAGGCATATTGCGGAACACAAACCAAAAGGATATTTCTCACGGCATTCGGCAGGCACGATAACGCACTGCTTTCGTTTCAGCTCAATTCGTCAACCGCTCCCGATAGCTATACATATAACGACAATATTCTTTTCTATGCCGGTGAAAAAAGTCCAATGCCTCCAGTTAATATTACTATGCCGTTTGGTATCGAAAAGAATTGGAATATTCAGGACACGGAAGGGATGATTGACGTTACGTTCACTCCGATTTCACTGTTGACACGAAGCTTTCTCCGTTCAGGATATAACACAATTTATGGAACGTTTGATGGAACAGTACTCACCAAGAGCGGCAAGTCGATAAAACTGGAAGCCTATCCTGGCATCGCAAAAAAGTTCAACTTAACGTTTTGATGTTTCCGCTTCGTTGAAGTGCCGCTTTACGACAAGCTTTTTTGTTTTGTAAACTGCGGCTCAAAATACTGCACGATTTGCGGAATCAGTGTTTCGACTGAGCCTTCGACGTAAGCACCAGATGCTTGAATATGTCCGCCACCGCCAAATTTTTTGGCAACATCGCTCACATCGATTTTGTCAAGCGAGCGAAAACCTATCGAGCAATGGTCTTTGGTTTCCTGCTTCAAAAGCACAATCGCTTCGACGTTCTCGATGCTTTGAATAACCATGTAGGTTGTGTCGGAGTCGCGGGCGTGCAGCCCATACTTGCAAACGTCTTCGTAAGTCTCGTACGAAATCATAAGCCGCCCATCATAATACGGTGTTAATCGAGAAAGAATCTTCGATAGAATAAGCCGTGAATCCAAAGACTTACCGCCATTCATCGATAGAAACGTTTCTTTTGGGTTTGCACCTTTTTGAATTAGCCTTGCAGCTGCACGAAAAACGTTTGCACTGCGACTATCCAAATGGCGGAAAAACCCCGTATCGGTTGAAAGCCCGAAAAAAAGCCAAGCAGCCTCTTCAGGCGTTACTGCACCGTCAATATGCTCAATTATTGCCTGCACAAGATATGTTGTTGACGGAGCTGTCTTTAAAACAAGCGACACGCCACTACTCGACGAATTTGTCGCGTGGTGATCAATTATCGCGGTGTCAAAACCGCAAAGCAGCTGCGACAATGAGTTTCCAACTCGGTCAATGCCTGTGCAATCGACAATAACCAACCCAGTGTCTTTTTTGTCAATGTGCGGTGGCAGCTCGCGACTAAAGAATTGCTTGTACCGAACAACTTCTGGCTTTTCAAACGGTCCCTCGTTTAGGATAACTGTTTCAGCACCGTGCCGCCTTAAAAAACTTGCAAGTGCAAGCGAGCTGCACGCACAATCGCCATCAGGTTGAAAGTGCCCGACGACGATGTATTTTTTGTACTTCTGCAAAAAATTAACCAAGTCTTCAGAAACATCTGGCGTAGGGACTTCACACAACGACTGCGGACACCCATCCGTAACGCCATGAACCATCTCCGAATAAGATAACTCATCACGGGGTAAATCGGTCAAACCATCGCGTGTGCTGGAATTCAAACTGCTATTCAAAAACGTACCTCGTTGTGTAGACGCATAGGACGGCAACTTTCGATGCTTTGCCCCAAAAGCTGCCGACCTCTAGGGGAATTTTCTTCCATTGTGTATTTTATATTTTTATGGAAGGCTAAAAAAATTACTGTGCATTTACACCGTAAACCAAGGCTAAAAGCCTCAGTCGTTTAAAATTCCCTAATACTTAAACTCAATTTTTTCAACGTCAAACTTTGAGTCATATTCGGTAGGATAACGCAATATTCCCCAAACCGCAGATTTCGGACTTGTGGTCGGAAGTGCAACCTTGATATGGTCAAACTCGCCGTTTTTGGTGTAAAGGCTCAAATACGGGTCAATCCTGTCCGTCGTATTTACCAGAACTGCACGCTTGTCGCCTGGCTTAAACCAAGTGTACGGGATAAAAACCTCGGCAAGATCCATTCCGGAAGTGCGGTAAATGATGTAGTAGCCCTTACTGTGCATAAAAGCTCTAACGACGTTAACGCGGACATAGTAAAGATCCGACTCTTTTACTTCGGCAAAAAGCCCGAAAGAAAGTGCAAACAGAATTGCCAGAAATCCAATTTTTTTCATGGTGAACTCCTTAAATATATTCTCTATTTTAACAAATTTACAAAAATTATGCTAGCCCTCAATATTTTTCTTCGCTAAGTTAATTTTATAACTGCGTTCGATAAAAAAATGCGGAGTGACGAATTACCGCTTTTTGCTGCGAAACTTCTTTAGTTGAGTTGCACGCGATAAAAAAACACAAAATAAACCTATGACGAAAATTTTTTTCATCGCAATCTTTATACTGAAAAGCTAAAAAACAGCAGATTGTTGACAAAAGTTTTATGTTAACTGATTTTCCCATGAGTGCAAAATGCACTGGTTTGAGCTAAGGAGCGTATTCCTAAAATGCTTCAGTACATGATGGGGAACTAAAAATCCGCCAAGCGGATTTTTAGTTCCCCTGTGGATAAGCTAAACCGTTTACAGATGCAAATGAGACGAAACGCAGAAAAGATTTGCGGGGAAAATTAAAGCTTGCATTTATTTTTTTGCAGGTTATAATTGCGGGTATGAAATGTATGCACGTAACGGTTCGAGCTTTGTTGCTTTCGGCTTTTGGGTCGCTTTTGATTAGTGCAAGCTCAATGTATGTCGCACTTCGAATGAGTGCGCTTCCATGGCCGACGATTTTTGTGTCGGTGCTTTCGCTTGCTGTGATTAAGCTTTTTAGGAACGGCAGTCTCCACGAAGTGAACGTTGCCCAAACTGGTATGTCAAGCGGTGCGATGGTTGCAGGCGGTGTTGCCTTTACGATACCTGGGTTGTGGATTTCTGGCACTTTTGAAAATTTCGACAAGGCAACTATGAGTTGGCAAAGCTGGGCGTTGCCTAAATTTTTCCCGATTTTATGTGCTTGTGTTGCGGGGACTCTTGCTGGTACCGCTATTTGCTATGTCAGTCGCAAAAAGTTTATCGTGCAAGATAGTCTTCCCTTTCCGATCGGTAAAGCTGCATCTGAAACGCTCAAAGCTGGTGACCAAGGCGGCAAAAAGTCCTTTGTGCTGTTTATAACGATGGGCATTGTGTCGATTTTTACCGTTTTGCGGGACGTGCCGTTGCTCAATGGGAAGTCGCTTATTCCGCAAGGGTTTGCCGCCAAGATAAAAGGTTTCCCGCTTGAATTTGCAAATTATCCGATGGCAGTTGGCATTGGATACATTATCGGGTTTGTTCCGTGCCTTTGGTGGTTTTTGGGTGGCTTAACTGCACACGTTTTATTTGCAAGTTTTGGCGTGCATAACGGGACTTTTGCGTCAGTCGCTGCTGCCGGTGCTTTTAGCCTCTCCGTTGCAGTCGGTTTAATGGTTGGCTCAGGTGCAGGCATACTCGCAAAGTTTGTCGCTCAAAGCGTAAAAACTTACCGCGAAAAAAAAGCGAGGCACCAAAAGGAAGACACTGCAAATAAAGAGAAAGTTATTTTATTTGTGGCGGCAGCTGCGGCATGTGTGTTTACACTCCTTGCAGGGATACCGCTTGTGCCTTCTTTGCTGCTCATCTTTGCCGTGATTCTTGCTTGCTATATGAGTGCAAATATTACAGGGCAAACGGGCGTAAACCCGATGGAAATTTTCGCAATTCTGGTGATTCTTGCAGTTCGCATTTTTGTACCAATCGGCACTCAAACAAGCTTTTTTATCGCTTGCATTGCGGCGGTAGCTTGCGGGTTTGCAGGCGATATGCTCAACGATTACAAAGCAGGATTTGACCTCGGGACGGATGCCGCTTCGCAAACTGTGTCGCAAGTTGTTGGCTCGCTTGTGGGCTGTGTCGTTGCCGCAATTTCAGTCCTCGCAATTGTCGCACAATATGGCGGTGTCGGCGGCTCGTCAGGTTTAAGTGCTGTTCAGGCACACACTGTTACTTCGATGATAGATGGCATAGGCAATCCTGTGGTATTTGTAGCCACCGCGTTTTTAGGCTTAGTGTTGTACCTTTCGGCAATTCCCGCAATGATTTTCGGCATTGGAATGTTGTTGCCGCTGGGGATGTCAACGGCAATTTTTGCAGGCGGTTTAGTTTCTCTCATCGTGAAAAAGTGCCGAAAGGACGAAACATTCGGTCAAGTTGTCAGTGCGGGGCTTCTCGGTGGCGAAGGCTTAACCGCAACATTTATCGCAATTGTCCAAATGTTTATAAATTGAACCTGCTTAGGTGAAAAAACCACGAAATAGAACGCTATCAAGGAAGAAAGATAGGCACGATGTGCAAAGGTTTGTGATGAAAAAAAACGTGCTACCACGACGAAAAACTCAAAGGAATTGGACGAATTGTTAGTGTGGGCTCAATGCATCCGCGTGCAGTCAATAATTGTGAGACACGTCAGTTTCGGAAGTTTTAGTAAACCTTATTTTATTGATTGAATTTGAAGTTTTTAAATTTATTCTAAAAAGCTACTTGACAGAAGTTTGTTTTTATGATAGACTAATTGGTTCGCGTGAGAAGGCGTTAACCGAACACGCCTTGAACTAGCGGATACGGAATCCAGCCTTCTTTCAACAACCAAAAATATAATCTTGCAATGCACAGGCATTGCAAAAGGAGCAAAACATGAAACAGAACATCCATAAACATAGGCACGATGTGAAGCATTTATACTAAACGAGACATGCGTTATCGATGACAAGCATAAAATATTCGTTACCTTGTAATGCATCAATGAAACCTATATAATTGGCAGACGATTGTGGCAGGGCAACTTTATTACGGAGGAAAAATGTTCGATAGCGATATTTGCACAAAAAAAGACGGCTTACCTTTGAAATCCTATGAATCCGAACGCGAGGCTAAAGAAGCCGTTGCGTATGTGAAAAGGCAATATGGAAATGAGCAAGTCTTTTATAAATGTTCGCAATGCGGCTATTGGCATCTTTCGCCTAAAGACCGCCAAACTCCGAATCACACAAGCAATTGTTTAGATGCTTCAGGGCAAGTTAAGAAAGCCTATCCAACAAAAAAAGCCGCCGAAGACCGTGCAAAAATAATCTACAAAGAGCGAGGAAAAAGGCTTTCTGTTTATCGTTGCAGCAAATGCGGCGAATACCATTTAACTCACAAACATAAATAAAAGCCCGTAAAACACTCGAACTATTTTGTGTTTTACGCTTTTTGCATTTCTTGCACTTTGTAAACGACATAGCTTATACACGGGGCGTTTCAAGAATCGACAAGGACGTTGGTCAATTTACAATATTGGTATTTTTAATTATTGTAAATTGACCTGCACAATTCTTAAACGCATCTGCCTAAAAAGCTTTTTAGAAAAGTTGGCGGCTTGTCCGCCGTGGAGAAGCTCAGCCGTTTACAAATTCGCACGAAAGAAGAAACTTGATGAGCAGGACACGAGGACTTTTCAGCAAACTTGCTTGCCTACCTTTTCGGAAATCTGCATTGACAAATGTTCAGTTTTGCGTAAACTGTTTGCATGCTATCAGATACACACTGCCATATTTTTAGTTATTACGATGATGACGCACTCAAAGCTATTTTACCAGAAGCGGTACGCTCGCTAAACTTTATTCAGGACATTGGTACGAAGCCTGATGACTTTTCAGCTCGATTTGCAAAAGCAAAAAACTTTTTTGCAAATGACGCGGAGGCGTTGCATTCCGAACTTCCAGAATGTTTGCGTTTTTCGTTGGGAATTTGGCCTGACGCTGAGTATATTGCAACGCCTGACCGCTCGCTTGCACTCCTCGAAGAAAACCTCGTGAAAGCAATCGGCATGGGATTGAAGCCTGCACTTGGCGAGTGCGGACTTGACCGCTATTGGAACGGGGCGAATGCCGAAAAAAAAGCTAGTGCCGCAGGCTCGCACGGAACAACCGATGTTGCTGGTGAAGAGTACCTTTTTGAGCAGCAGTTGTTGCTTGCAAAAAAATATTCGCTGCCTGTCATCGTGCATAGCCGCGACGCATTTGCCGACACGCTGAAAGTTATCGATAAAGCTGGCTACCACAACGGCGTGATTCATTGCTATTCGTACGGTATCGATGAAGTTACCGCGTTTTTGGAACGAGGCTGGTATATTTCGTTTTCTGGAAATTGCACATTCGCGACGACACAAACAAAAAAGCTGAAAACCGCTGCCTTGGTTCAGGCAGTGCCGCTTGAGAAAATGCTTTTGGAAACCGATGCTCCGTACTTAGCACCTGCACCGCATCGAGGTGAAACAAATTCTCCGCTTTGGGTGCGGTATGTTTATGAGCGTGTTGCAGAAATACTTGCAATGGACGTTGACGCTCTCAGCAGCATTATTTTTGAAAATGCGAATAAGCTTTTCGGCACATTGGCAAAAAAGTAACTAAGGTTTATCAGGTGCGAAAAACTCAACCTCGATTAAAAACGCACTGAATACTCAAGTGAAATGCCGTAATGCGGTGCCACTGTCAAACCTTTCACTTTGAGCGAAAAAGTATTTTTTGCATATTTTCCTTCGAGTGCATATTTTAACGTAACGCCACCTTCGACGACAAGAGGTTGCCACTCAATCACTTGAATCATCTGACCTTCCTGCTTTAATTTTTTTGAGGTATTTTGCTGCGAAAGCAAAAAATTTCCTGTAAGTGAAATATTTTTCACCGGCACGAAATCGCTTGTTATCACGCAGGCGTACTTCTGCACAACGTAGCGATTTACGCTTTTTGAAATTAAGCTACAGTTAAATTTTGCTTCAAGTTTTTTAAACCAAGCAACTTGCGGAAAATACAACGCATTTTTAAGCTCAAGCGAAAAAACATTTTTTGCGTAATCCAAGCTTGAAACAAACTTGAAATGCCTGTTTTCAAGCTCTATTTTTCCGCCTGCGGTTTGCTCAAGTTCTTCGACACCGCGAGCGTATTTTTCGCTTCTTAGTAATCCAGTCCGTTCAAGATTATAATATATGCCAAGCGTAAAAATACCGAAAGAAATTTCAGGCGAAGCAAAAAATGAAAGTGTGTTTGCGGCAAACGTATTTTTCCAAGCGATAAATTTTTTGCTGTTTGCACTCACGCCAATTTTTATATTGCAGTGCTCATAAAAATTTTGCACCTTGAAGCTACCGCTAAAGCCGCACGCTTTGTCTGTGTTGACGCTAGTTGCGAAATCGCCTTGCACGCCGATGTATTCGTTTTTGAAAACAAATGACGAACCAAAGACGACATTATATTTTTTCGCACCGAGTACGGAAGCTGAAACGCCAGCATAAGCCGAAACGTACAAGCCGTTCAATGCCGTCGTGCCTTTTCCGTTAAAAGCACAAAAAACGGCGTGGTCAAAACCGCCCGATTTTTCGTTTTTGCTTGCTACGTAATCGAGCTCAAAATACGGTAAAACAAAAGCAACGCCGAAATCGCTTGCCTGTCCCGCCGCCGATAAACCGAAGCTGCCGTTTTTTGCCGTCGTAACATTTGAGCCGTATCGAGGCTTTGAAAAAGAATTCCCTTTAAGTTTTCCAAACGTGCTTGAATAGTTAAGTTTGCCAAAATAAAGCGACAAACATTTTTGTGGCTTTTTTTTGTCGAGGTACAAAACAGGCGAAAAACACAAACCGAAACAATTTACCTCAAAAGACTTTTGCGAAAAGACCGTGGCGTCTTTCGGTACCGAGCTCAGTTGAGTTTTCAGTCCCGCAAAAACTTCGACGAAAGGAGTCTCAGCTTTTCCGAATGCGGAAAAATTACCGTCGGGAAAGCTCAAGCCAGCTTTGAAATCGAAACCTGCGTTGAAAGTTATTTCTTCACAAAACAAAAAGCCGCTCAAAAAAAGCGGCATCCAGAATAGCAACTTTTTCATACTTGTAAAGTAGCAAAAAAAATTGCTTTTTGTACACAAGTTATAAAAAAATTTTACGAATATTGGGCCCAGCTGGACTTGAACCGGCGACCCGCGGATTATGAGTCCGCTGCTCTAACCAACTGAGCTATAGGCCCGTTTTACAACGTCGATGATTATACAAAATTATCAAACTTTTGTCAATCCAAAATCGACATCTTTCAAAAACTCTCGTTCGCATCAAAATCTTCCTTAAAATCAATTTTGTCTTTGTTCACCGAAGTTTTTTTGCTTTTACCGTCATTCCATGTTTTGCTCGAACGTTGGATTTTTCGTTTTAAGCTTTTCAGTAATTTAATGCCTTTGTGTTAAAAGTTTTTTTCAAAACCCAAAAAATTTTTTGATAAAACCGCTGCAATTTATAAAAAAATATGCTATTATGATGATGAGAGAATATTTTGTAATCTGGAGAGAAAAATGCGAGCTATCGATATTATTGTAAAGAAGCGAGGCTTTCGCTCAATTCCGAGCGAAGAGTTAACGCGTGATGAAATAGATTTTTTTGTAAAAGAGTATGTCCGCGGTGCTATTCCAGACTATCAGGTTGCAGCACTTTTGATGGCGATTTACTTTAACGGAATGACTCCGCGTGAAACTGCAGCCTTAACCGAGGCGATGCTTTATTCTGGCAAGCGTTTTGATTTTAGCGAGCTTCACTGCACTTGCGTTGACAAGCACTCGACAGGCGGTGTAGGCGACAAGATTTCCATTCCGCTTGCCCCGATTGTTGCAGCTTGCGGAGCGAAAGTCCCAATGATGAGCGGGAGAGCTCTCGGAACGACGGGCGGCACTCTGGACAAACTTGAATCGATTGACGGTTACCGCACCAATTTAAGCGAAAAGGAGTTCAAAACCTTCGTTGCGGAAAATGGTTATGCAATGACGGGGCAAACTGCGGAAGTCGTTCCTGCGGATAAGCTCCTTTATGCTTTACGCGATGTAACAGGAACTGTCGAATCTGTGCCGTTGATTACTTCCAGCATTTTGTCGAAAAAAATTGCCGAAGGCTCCGATGCCTTGGTTTTTGACGTAAAATGTGGAAGCGGTGCGTTTATGAAAACTGAAGCTGAAGCAACTGAGCTTGCAAGGAGTTTGGTTTTTACTGGCACGGAAATGGGCAAAAAAATTATTGCTGTTATCACGGATATGTCGGAGCCGCTCGGTAAAAAAATGGGCAACTTTTTGGAAATCGAGGAAAGTGTCGAGCTTCTCGAAGGGCACGCACCGCCTGATGTAACTGAGCTTACTTTGCAGTTGGCGGCTCGAATGCTCCTTTTGAGTGGCTTGGTTTCTTCGACTGAAGAAGGTTGCAAAAAAGCGACTGAAGCAATTAGTTCGGGGCGAGCCCTTGCATGCTTTTATAAAAACGTTGAGCAGCAAGGCGGAAACTTGCAAAAGCTCAAAAGTGATTTGGGCAAACGTCGCTCGCCGTTTACACAAACTATCAAAGCAGACGCGTCAGGCTACATTGAGAATATCGATGCGATGAAAATCGGGACGGCAGGTGTGTATTTGGGTGTCGGCAGAAATAAAACGAGTGATTCCGTGTGTTTTGATGCAGGGATTATTTTTGAAAAGAAATCTGGTGACGAGGTAAAAAAAGGTGATGTCATTATGCAGGTTTTCGGCAAAGACGAGAAAAGTATCGCTGAAGCTCTTCGTTATATAACTGAAAGCGTTTCGTATTCTGCAAAAAAACCTAAGCCTAAATCTCAAATTTTGAAAATTGTTACTGGTGAGGATTTTTGAGAATGCAGTGGATAAAAAAAGAACTTAGCCGAGAACCAGTTAAAGCAATTATGCAGCGGTATAACTGCGATGCATTGACAGCTTCAATTTTGGTGCGACGCAATATCGTTGAAGGCGAAAAAGTGCTTTATATGCTTGAAACAAATGCACGCTATTTGCACAGCCCTTTTTTGTTCAATAATATGGAAGATGCCGTTGACCGCATTCTCAATGCAAAAGACGAAGGCGAAAAGGTGCTCGTGTTTGGAGACCGCGATGTTGACGGCATCACTGGCACGGCTTTGTTGTATGAGGCTTTGCGTGATTTCGGTTTGGATGTCAGCTGGCAAATACCTACTGGCGATGAAACTTACGGACTTTCGGAAGCGGCTATCGAGAACTTCGCGAAAAATGATGGAACGCTTATTATCACGGTGGACTGCGGCATTTCAAACTTTAACGAAATTGAATTTGCAAATGAAAAAGGCATTGATGTTATTATCACAGACCATCATAAACCGCAAGATAAAGTGCCAAATGCTTTCACGATTATAAATCCGCAGTTGGATGATTCAGGCTATCCGATGAAGGAAATTTCTGGCTGCACTGTTGCTTGGAAGCTGGTGCTGGCTTTGCGGTTTGCGATGACCGAATTTTACAAAAGTCCGATTTGCTTGCTTAATGTCCGTCCGATAAATGACGTTTACACCATTGAAGTGAGGAAGTTGGTTAACCTCGTGGAAGTTGCGTCGGCAAACGAGCATATTCAAGAAGGTGCTGTGCGGTTTTCGGCTACTCGGCTGCCGCAGTTTTTGAATGGGCAGCAAATTTTTGTGTGGAATGAATCGTCGCAAAAGAAAATGCTTGAGCGGATTTTCGGCACTGGTATAGAATTTAACTTTTGCGATTTGCAGCCTATCGCAGCGAAAAAGTATCCAGAACTTGGAGGTGGCAGTCTTTTGCGATTGAAGGATTTTTCAACGATTGGAAAATATATCGAAGAAAAAAATACCGAAATTGACGCTTTTGTGAATATTTTTGTAACTTTTGTTCAATCTGCAAATAAGCTTTTTTCTGCCCGCGAGTTGCAGGAAATTCAGCTTGTGTCCGTTTCCACGATTTCCGACATTATGCCATTGCGTGGTGAAAACCGAATGCTTTTGCGTTTGGGCTTGAACGAAATGAACTCGCATTTGCGTTCTGGGCTTGCGGATATTTTAGCCCGCCAAGGTATGAGCGGACAAAAGGTCGGGACGCACGATATTGGTTGGTCAATTGCTCCTGTGTTGAATGCGGCTGGGCGGATGGGGCAGGCTGAAATTGCAGTTCAAATGCTAACCGCGAAAGAGGCGGGCGAGCGTAACGCACTTGTTGACAAACTTTTCAAAATGAACGAAGAGCGTAAAACCTTGAGTGAAACGTGTTGGAGCGAAATTGCAGATGATAGCTACAAAAGCTTCGAGGAATACAACAAAAAGCTGGTTGTCATTGTGAGCGATAAAATCAACCGTGGCGTGTCTGGTATTTTGGCGGCAAGGCTTGTGAACACTTTTAACGTTCCGAGCATTGTGATTTGTAAAATGCCTGACGGAACTGCGACAGCGTCTTGTCGCTCGGTGAAGGGCTTTCACATTTTGGATTTACTCACTCCGTCAAAGGAGCTTTTTTTGGATTACGGCGGTCACGACTATGCGGCAGGCTTTAGCATAAGGTCGGAAAACTTGAGTGCCTTGCTTCGGGATTTGAAAAAAGCGTCCGCCGTCATCGAGCTAGAAAATCAAACCGATGAAGATTTGGAAATTGATGCTGAATTGCCAGAGTCGTATTTGACACCGGACATTTTACGCACAATCGATAGGTTTGAGCCTTTTGGCGAAGGTTTCGATGAGCTTATGTTTATGAGTAAAAATCTGAAATTGGAGGACGTAAACATTGTCGGTAAAGGCGAGCGGAAGCACTTAAAGCTAACGCTGAAATGCAGCAACGCGAAGTGGACAGCTCTGTTTTGGGGTGAAGGCGAGCGGCTCGAAGAAATCCGCAAATTAGCTTCCGTTGATGTCGTTTATACCATAAAAAGAAATTGCTACAATGGAAACATTACACCGCAGATGATTGTGCTTGACTTAAAAAGGAGCACGTAGTTGCAATTGAGACTAAATGAAAAATAAATTTGTTTTTACCTCTTGATTTTTTTTTGTTTATTTGTTACCATCGCGTCATTAGTTTTTTTCAACGTTAAGGAGATTATGATGAAAAACATTGTGAAATTCATTGTTTTGGCTGTTGTCGGCGTATTATTCGTCGCTTCTTGCCAATCAAAGCCGGAAACAAAGCCGCAGCCACAACCTCAGCCAACTCCGACGCCGGTTGTTGTTGAGGAAGTTACCCCAGTGAAAGTTGAAGAAGTCAAGCAAGTTGTTGAAAACACAACTGCGGTTGATTTCACGGAGTACACTGTTAAAAAGGGTGACACTCTTTCGCAAATTGCGGAAAAGTTCTATGGTAGCAAAGACAGAGCATATTTCTTTCCGATTATCGTTGCTTACACTTTCGACTCTATGTCAAAAATTAACGTAAGTTCTGACTCGGTAAGTTTGCAAATTGCTGATCCGGATGTTATCGAACCGGGAACTGTTTTGCGCATACCTGACTTCGATGCTTTCATGGCTTCAACGGTGCATGTAACCTTGGTTAAACCGTTGTTCGAAAAATTTGCTGTCCGCTACGAGAATAAAGGTCGAAGCGGTGTTGCAAAAATGCTGCGCGAACGAGCCAATCGACTCGGAAAATAACCGGCTAAATACTCGGTTTACGCGTTAAAGCAGGGGCACTTGTCGAAAGGCAAGTGCTTTTTTTTGTTTTGCAGCGTCGTGCAAATGTGCCTGAGCTTTTTCAGCCTGTGAAACGGTTGCTCTTGTTTGCATTTTACGCTTCAATATAAAACCGAAGCGGACGGCGGTGTACTAAGCATCAGCGAGATTTATGATCTGCATAAATCTCGTCATTTAATAGCGTACAAGGATGTACGCTATTAAGTAGACGTTTTCCTAAAAAGCTTTTTAGAAAAGTTGGTAAAATTAAAATTCTTTCAGGATTTTAATTTTACCTGTGTATAAGCTTCGTCGTTTAGAAATTCAAGAAACGCAAAATTAAAGACTGTATTGCGCCGAAAAAAAAAAGCGGCAACCGAAGTTACCGCTTTTAGTTATACCGAAGTGCAAGCTTGCAGCAGGCTATTTCAGGATGTACGTTTTAATCGGCGGGAAACCGTTAAACTCAACTGAAGCATAACTGGAAGTGTATGCACCTGTCGAAAGGAAGAAAACCCTGTCGCCAACTTTTAAGCTTTTCGGCAAAAGGTACTTGTAGTCTTCGTACATTATATCCATACTGTCGCAAGTCGGACCTGCCAAAACAACCTGACCAGTTTTTGCACCAGCTGTATCTTTGGAAGTTACAATCGGGTATTTGATTGACTCGTTGATTGTTTCAAAAAGCCCGTTCATAACGCCCGCATCCAAATAAACCCACTTAAAGAGAGCTGTGTTGGTTTTTTTTGAAATCATAACAACTTCCGCTCCCAAGATGCCAGAATCTCCGACGAGAGAACGTCCCGGCTCCAGAATAATTCGCGGACGGTCATCGCCAAAGTCTTCCTGCAAATAGCGGTTTATTTCCGTTGCATAATCTTCCAGTTCGTTTGCTGGCGTAACATAGTGTGCGGGAAAGCCACCGCCCATGTTAATCATCTGCAACTTGATACCCTCTTCTTCTTCGAGGGAGTCCATGAGGTAGCGTGTTTTTACCAAAGCTTCATTCCACTGCCCAATATCGCGCTGCTGACTTCCGACGTGGAAAGAAATTCCGTATGGCGTGAGTCCGCTGTCACGAGCTTGAATTAAAAGGTCGTACGCCATGTCTGGATGGCAACCAAACTTTCGGGAAAGCGGCCAGTCTGCGCTGGAAGTGTTTTCAACCAAAATTCGGACGTAAACCTTTGAGCCAGGAGCTTTTTCCGCAATAGTTTTTAAGTCTTCCTTGCTGTCGGTTACAAAAAGCCTAACACCCTTTTCGTAAAAATACTCAACGTCACGCTCCTTTTTTATCGTGTTGCCGTAGCTCAAACGTGCAGGGTCAACGCCGAGACGCAAAACCTTATCGAGCTCGTATCGCGACGCAATGTCAAAACTTGCACCAAGCTCCGATAGCATTGCAACGACCTCATCGTGCGGATTTGCCTTGATAGCATAATAAATATCCGCAAACGGAAAGTTTTGCTTCAAATTCAAGTAGTTTTGCTTAACTACATCCAAATTCACCACAACAAATGGTGTTTCCAGTTTTTCTGAAAACTTCAGAAATTTTTCCCAGTTTTCGTCGCTGACGTACTGGCTACGGTCTAATGCCATACGAAGCCTCCTAAAAAGCTCAACACGAGCTTAAAAATTACCTTTTGAAAATAGACTATATAAGTATTTTATTTTTATGTCAAGCGTTTTTGAAATATTTTTTTTATCATTTTTTGTTAAAAGCATTTCAAACCTAAAAACAACACGAAAATCAAGCTCACTATTTCAATGTGTCATTGTATTCATTCACCAAATGCTTATCCACAGGACAAATTAAAATCCGCCAAGCGGATTTTAATTTGTCCAT
>CALAEM010000015.1 GCA_937890985.1 uncultured Treponema sp.
GTACAAACTCGAAGTTCAAAAATTGGCACGGATGCCAATTTTTGAACCGCCATCCTTGGCGGATTTTAATTTGCCCATCATTTATCCAATGCATTTTACGAATGAGCTAATTGCGTCGACTGAACTTTGCTGGTATTCGGTTATTGCTTTCTATAAAAGTAGGGCAGAATGCGGCGGATTTCCGCCGCATTCTGCCCCGTGGATAAGCTACGTCGTTTACAAATTGCAAGAATGTCCTTGGGCTTATTGATTTTTTTTTGCAAATGCATTATACTGCGTAAAATTATCTCAAAAGTGATGCTGGATTTTTCGAGATATGTTTGAGGACACTTCGGATGAAAAGTAGCGTAAAACAAATTGTTTTTGATTGGGTTATTCCGGTAGTTATAACGTTGCTTGGAACTGCGACGGCTGCTGCTGGGCTTTATTTTTTCCTTATACCAACGACGATTTCGCCTGGTGGTGTGAGCGGTATGTCAATTATTATCCAAACATTGACTGGCTTTCCTGTGCAGTGGATGAACTTGATTATTAACTTGCCGCTGTTTATTTTCGGGGCAAAACTTTTGGGGAAAAAATGTGCCATTCTCACGTTGATTTCGACGCTGTTTTTGTCGGTTGTTCTGGAATGGCTTGGAATGCTTTTTCCGAATGGTATCGCCAACCTCGAAAGCGACCTTATGCTCGTGTCGACTTTTGGCGGAATAATTGTCGGGTTGGGTTTGGGTATGGTGTTTAAGGTCGGGGGTACGACTGGCGGTACGGATTTAGCTGGTGCAATGATTAGTAACCGTTTCCCGACGTTTAGTATCGCAAAGGCTATGGCGGTAATCGACTTATTTATCGTTATTATGTCTGGCGTGGTTGCACAAAAGCCGCAAATCGCTTTGTACTCGCTGATTGCCGTGTTTTTCTGTATGCGTGTTTCGGACATGATTGTGGACGGTTTTGACTCGTACAAAGGCTTAATGATAATTTCTAATAATCCTGATGAATTGGGGCATGTGCTGATGAATGAACTTGCACGTGGTGTTACGATTTTGAAAGGGGCGGGGATGTATTCCAAGCAGGATAAGCCTATTTTGCTTTGCGTTGTGCATCGTGTGCAAGTAACCAAGGCGAGGGAAATTATCAACCGAGTCGATAACCAAGCTTTTGTTATGGTAACAGACATGAAAGAAGTGTTCGGAAACGGGTTTTTGCCGGTTGGGAAAAAAGGCTAGTTTGTACCTTTCTTAGGTGAAAGAAGCTTGGAAGTCCCGAAATGGAAGATTGCTTTTGGAAAAACGGAGTCGGCTTTTCTTGTTCGCAGTGTTCGGCGTGTTGTCGGTACGAGCCCGGGTTTGTGTTTTTGTACGAAAAGGACATAACGCCACTTTTGGCTGTACTTAATTTAGATTTTGCCAGCTTTGTTGAAAAGTATTGCCGATGGGTCGATTTGCATGACGGCTATGAATATTTGTCGCTCATCGAAACGGCAAAGTACGACTGTATTTTTTGGAAAGACGGCTGCTCAGTGTATGAGGCTCGTCCGCTTCAATGCAGGGCTTTTCCGTTTTGGGTGGACGCTTTGAGCTCGCTTGATTCATGGCTTGGAACGACTGCTGGCTGCAACGCCTGTATCAAATTGTATGCATCGCCTGAGAAGCAGCTCGAAAACGAAGCAGCCCCTGTGGAGTATCCTACTTCGTCGGAAAATGCACTGAAAGGCGATGCCACGTTTTTTTCGCCAGCAAGAATTGCTGCAATCCGCAATGAGCAGTTGAGTTCGCGAAAAATAAAACGCCCAAAAGCTTAAAACCAAGGTAAACGAGAGAGGGTAGGTTGCTTTCTTTGCTTTGCTAAAAAAACTCCGAAAGTATGTGGCTCATATTTTAAAATATAATTTATTGCACCCTTGAGAATATTCTTTTAAATCGTATAATTTGAAAATAGTTATTTTAGGAGTTTTTATGAATTACGAAATTATCGGGGACGCGTTTCCCGCAGTTGTGTGCAATTTGAAAGCTGGTGAGTCAATGATAACTCAGTCAGGCGGAATGGCGTGGATGAGTGCAGGAATTGAGATGTCAACTTCTGCAGGCGGAGTCGGTAAAGCTATCGGACGAATGTTTTCAGGCGAGAGTTTGTTTTTGAATAAATACACTGCAACCGCCGAAGGCAAAATCTCTTTTGCTTCAAGGTTCCCAGGTGCAATCAAAGCATTTGAAATCAAGCCGGGCTCGTCGCTAATTGCACAAAAGAAAGCGTTTTTAGCTTCAACCGATGGCGTTGAGCTTTCGATTTTCTTCCAGAAAAAAATTGGTGCAGGTTTTTTCGGCGGTGAAGGCTTTATCATGCAAAAACTTTCTGGCAATGGCACAGCTTTCCTCGAAATTGACGGCTCGGCTATCGAATATAATCTAGCCGCCGGTGAAACAATGTTCTTGGATACAGGCTACCTTGCTGCAATGGACGAAACCTGCAAAATGGAAATCGAGATGATTAAAGGCGTAAAAAACATCATTTTCGGTGGCGAAGGACTTTTTAACACAAAAGTTACCGGCCCAGGCAAAATCATCGTGCAAACCATGCCCATCAATACGATCGCACAATCGCTTGCCGCGTTCTTTGCAAAAGGAAAATAATCGGCTTGCCTGCAAAATTTCTTGCAATCGAGAGTTGTTCCTCTCGCAAATATTCACCGAAAGTGCAACCGATGTGGAACATTAAAATCCTGTAAGGATTTTAATGTTCACTAACATGTGCCAAAGCTTTTTAGGACAATGTTTTACTGAGCTGGATGGTAAAGTTTGGCTAGTAAAGCTAAAGCGAAACTAAAAAGCCCAATTTCCGTTTTTCAGAATTTGTACTTCCTTGCCGTTTTTATCGATGCCGATAACCGAAAGCTCAGGACCGCCGACCATAAAGTCGACGTGCGTCATCGACTCGTTCATCCCGATTTTTTTCTTCTCGGAGGCGGAAAGTTTTTCACCGTTCTCGACTGTGTCCGAATACGCCGCACCGAAAGCAAAGTGACACGAAGCATTTTCGTCAAAAAGCGTATCCTTGAAGAGAATGTTCGTATTGCTGATAGGTGAATCGTGCGGAACTAACGCGACTTCGCCGAGACGTGATGCACCTTCGTCAATTGATAACAATGTTTTCAAAACGTCTTTCCCTTTTTCGGCAGTGTAATCCACAATTTTTCCGTCTTTTAATGTGAAGCTGAAATTTTCAATTGTGTTGCCCAACTCGATTAACGGTTTTGTCGCTTTTACAACACCGTTGACCTTGTATGCATGCGGCATTGTAAAAATTTCTTCCGTCGGGATATTTGCAAAAAAAGTCGCACCAGCTTTTGATGTCCCAGAGCCGCCTTGCCAAATGTGATTTTCCACTAAGCACACTTCCAAATCAGTTCCAGGTGCTTTATATATGAGCTTTGTGAATTGAGACTTATTCAAAAACTTGCTGTATTTTTTGAGGTTTTTATCGTGCTCGCTCCATGCTGCAATCGGGTCATCGAGGTTCACGCGTGTTGCCGCAAAGATATTCTCCCACAACTTTTCGACAGCCTTTTCAACCGACAAATCTGGAAACAAAGATTTCGCCCACGCAGGTGATGCCGCAGCGGCAACAACCCACTTCACCATATTGTTCATCGTGTACTTTTGCACTCGCTTGTTTGCTTTTGCGAAAACCGATTCCCATTTGTCCAAACGCTTTGGGTCAACACTTTGCAGCAACTCAGGGTTTGCCGTGTGCAATGCAAGTCTATGATAACCAGCTTTCAAATACTTTTCTGCATACTCAACCTTGAACTTCGGAAACTCATCGAAGGCGGCATCATTTGCATACAAATATTTTGACAACGTTAAATCGTCATCGTTAAACAAAAATATAATATCTTTCACGCCCATTTTATACGCCTGTTTCGCAATAACACGGACGAGCGGCAAAGTGTCTTCATTAACGGACACTGTAAAGCATTCACCTTTTTTTATATTTAAGCCTTTTTTCAAAATAAGCTCGGCATATTTTTCAAAGTTCTTTTGCAAATCCATAATTTCTCCAAAATAAAAATTGACCCGTAGACGATTCGAACGTCCGACCTACTGCTTAGGAGGCAGTCGCTCTATCCACCTGAGCTAACGGATCGCGTACTGTATATTATCCGATTTTCAAAAAAAAGTAAAGCTACTCAAGACTTTTTATATTTGTGCCAATGAATATTTTTGAGCTGCCAATGAAAAAATTTTTCGTCGCTGATGATGATATTCGCAGTGTAAAAAGTTTTGAATTGCAAAGCGGCGGACTTATTCTGCAAAAGCAGCACGTCAATTTTTTTTGTTTCATCAGGCATCACGTTGCCCAAAACAAAAACCGCCGCGAGTTTAGTTTCATTTGCTTTCACTGCAATGCAGTTTCGCAAAATGCGATTTTGAGCAGCCATCGCTTTTTCGACAACAAAGCTATAACCCAGCAGCTCGGAAACAGGTACGCACAACTCGCCGTACGGAATTATATTTGAAAAGTTCGCAAAGTGCTGCTTAAAAAATTTTTGCTCATCGCAGAGTTGTGCGAGAATATTATCTGCGGGAAAAAGTGCATCGATTGTCCTTAGTGTCGGCGTCATTAAAAACTTCTCCGACGTTCTTTGAAGTTTGTTTTTAAGCCGTCATTGTACAATAGCTCAACTCCGATTGAAGAAGGTGCACCGTGCATTGGAAACAACAAAACTTTTTCTTCCAAGCTGAATATTTTTTTTTGCAAAAATTTTTGTAAATTCTGTGTTGCATAATCGCTTGAAGTTTCACCGATGCGTCCTGCAACCAATGCATCTCCGCAAAAAACCACGTTGTCGATTTTATAGCAGTATGCACCTAAAGTTAATCCTGCAACGGAAAAATATTCCACACTCAAACCTGCAAGCTCAATTTCGCCGTCGCCGCTTATCGTTATGTGATTTTCGCCAGCGATGTGATGCGACAAACTTTCTGCATAGCCTGAATATCGGCAACAAACAATTTCCACGTCTCGGTATATTTTCGAAATAGTTAACGCCCCTTCTCGTTGCAAGTTTTTATCACCGTGCGTAAAAAGCACATAACGCAAACGATAATTGTGTGACTCAATTAAATTAATAGTTTGCAAATCGATTTTAAGCGGATCGACAAAAATAGCTTCGCCCGTTTTTTCATTTGCAACAACATAGCTATTTAAAAACTTATCGTTAGAATAACTAAAATATACTTTCATAAAATATCCTTAAAATAAAATCATCAACCGCCGACTTTATCAAAAGTAAAGGCTTGACAATTTTGCACATGTTCGGAACTCAGTTATAACGTGCATTCAAACAGCGAGTTTGCGTAAGCAAACTTGCCATTTAAAAGCGTAAAGTTATTTACGCTTTTAAATATGCTTTTGGCACAAATAGGTTAGCGGGCGGCGGCTT
>CALAEM010000016.1 GCA_937890985.1 uncultured Treponema sp.
CAGCACTTGTGTACTATCATAATTATGTAAAAGTACACAAGTGTCAGCATCGTGCTTTTCAGGGCTTCGCTATCGCTTCGGTATCTTTCCGCAGAAATTACTGCGGAAAGATATACAGCAAAAGCAATTTTTATAAATTGCTTTTGCTCCCTTTCAATCGCTGTCCTAAATAAGAGATAGTTAGACTGTGAATAAAAGTGACGTTTTGGTTTCATAGTTTTTTCTGTTATGCTAACATATTTTATCAATCCCCAATATTTTAGATTTTGAACTTTAAATAAGAATATCTATATTTCACTCAAAGATGTAATAATTTTCAGTTCAAATTTTTCAGCAACATATAAATCTTTTTCCCATTCAATAAAAATTCTTAACTCTAGAGATCTAAATCTTTGTAACAATGGAATTTTCAACATATCACGTAATGTGATCGTTCCCAATTTTTTATCATTTTCAAATCTATAACCCAGCTTTAAAGATTCTATAGTATAAGTATTTATAATTTTACCATTTGAAAAAATACATGCCGTTAATTTAAATGGCAGCCTATTAATATATTCCTCATCACCAACTTGAGACAGAACAACTTTATATGGAATAATCGGGTTTAGCATTAACGGCATAATATACTCTGTTTGATTGTATATAAGTATTATATGGCGATCAATATGCGTATCGTCTTCAACCATATATACATAACCTATTACTAATCCTATCAATAAAAACAGACTAAAAAAAATAATCACCATCTTTATTTTATTTATAAAAATCATAACCCCAACCCCAATTTTTGTTGAAATGCAGCTTCTTTCTCTTTGTCTTTTTTCCATTTATCTTCAATTCTCTTTTTTTCTTCAAGAATATTTTTTTGTTCTTCAGGTGAAAGTTGATTAAACAACTCATTATATTTTTTTCTTATCGCATCACAATAATCTTGGCAATTAAATTTTTTATCACCTGGACCTATCTTTCCAAAAAAGAATAATTTATATTTATTCTTTTTTGGCCCCACTTCCTCAATTGCCTTGCGCATAAGATCATCATCATAATATATACTATCAGAATACTGAAAGTTATTTTCATCTTCACTATTCCAATCTACATGCCCATCAAGTCCAAAATATCCGATATTATCACCTGTACCATCATCAAAAAAACCGTGTTCATGTGATATCTCCGTATTAAATAAATCATCAAGAGGGTTATTTGAAAATATTCCAAGCCATGGAGCACCGTCCAAATTACGTTTTGCAAAATGAAATTTCCCATCCGGATCCACATACTTCACAGGATTATTCCCAGCATAATGGTACACGTTCAAGTTTACCGTTTTACTCTCATTAAGATTTATATCATATATCGTAAAATTATTTAAATACCCGTCCACATAAACCGTTTTTGGTATGCCGTTATTAAAATCGATCTTATTTCCTATCTCTTCTTCATATGGAAAACATAAAAGATTATTTTTTATCCAAGGCTTATCCATAAGAAGGATTCCATACTCGCCCAAAATTTTATTTTCATCGCAAATTATAAGCCTAAAAGTAACCCTATAATTTCCCCAGTGATGCTCATTAAAATAAATGTAAAGTTTTCCCAGTTTTTTCGATTCAATTATTCCTATGTCATGCAATATATCGTCTTCACGATAATAGTTAGGGTGTCCTTCCACCAATTTCTTTTGCACAAGATTTTTATCTAAGGCAAAAGCACTAATCGCTTAAAATATTAAATACAAAGCAATAAATACAAATCTAGTTTTTTTCATTTTGAGTCCTCATATAATTCTAATACTCTATCAGCATTCATTTCTATTCCTTGCGCTTCAATATATAATATATACCATCTTCCATTGAAACCATAGTCTTATCATCAATAACAAATAAAAAAGAAACTATTGGACATCTCGGTTTTATCTTAATAGTAATCATTTTAACTTCATCTTCTTTAATACCTAAATCTTTAAAAGTCAAAGGTCTTGAAGATGAACCTGCAGTTTCTTTCCATAATAGTTCTTCATTTATTATTTCAACCGAGACTTTAGTAATATTAAAACTTAAATTATCTATATTTATTTTATTATTTTTATAGATAATAGTTTTTCCTATATTACTTTGAGCAATATCATATCCGACACTTATAACCCCATCTAATTGTAAAAAATCAGCAATTTCCCAAACTGTATTATTTAAAACACTTTCCTGTGCAGATATTATGAACAATAACATAATTAAGTTAATAAAGACAGCAACTCTTAATTTCATATTTACTCCGCAAGCACCTTTATAATCTTATTATCTCGAATATAATCACCATAAAAAAACATCTCAGCTTCATCTATTCTACGTTTGTCTAAACCTAATGAATATTTTTTATTAGCGTTGTTGTACTCTCTAAATTTATTTGTGATGGCTTTTTCATATGCACTACTATCATGTTTATTTTTAAAATAATAAGGATCCGTTACTTCTGCATAATCAAAAATTTCAGAATTAACTAACTCATGTCTACCAACGTTAAATCCAAGACTTACCAAAGCATCAAATTCATTTTGTAAAAGGGGGGCAACTCCATCAAAATTTTTGTTAATTCCATCTTCAATCCATTTAATATCTTGTTGAAAAAATTTATCTGCTGTATCAACATAAATGCCATTTTTCATTGCTTCAGCTTCTTTTGCCGTAATTTTATGACCATATCCTATTGTCCAATTACCATAACCATCATTATAAGGTTTGAGTACAAGCTTCTCATAACTCTTAATAAACTCTAATCCGGCTTTAGATGTCTTCATAGACTGTTTTAACTTATGCTCATTACCATCTGCATCAAAAGCAGTTCTCCCATCCGGATCAATATACTTCACAGGATTATTCCCAGCATAATGGTACAAGTGCAGGTTCACCACATTAAATACCCTGCCCATTCCGGGTAAGTTTTCGTTGTGCTTTTTATATTGCACCTGAATAATTAACATAGACATATCTTGGTAAATTGTCAACTTCAATAAATAAAACCGTTTTGTGAACACCATACACACGCCCTAAAACGCAATAATCTACAACTATTTCTAAATCACTCTTAATATACGCTACATAAAAACTACCTCCTAGATTTGTATAAACTGCTCTTACCGCAATAGTGTATTTCTTTTCACAAGCTTTTCCAGCTATCATTTCATATTCTGTTTTATCAATTTCACAAAAAGAAACATCTTTTAACAAAGCGACGTATTTTTCTTTTTCACTATCCGGAACAAGTATATATGGTAGTTCTATAATATCATTATCAAGCGTACACGCCTTTGTTGTATACTTTTTATTCATCCAGTCATTTTTATATCTTTTTGTCGTTATGCAGGAAGATAGCAATAGTATAAGAATACATATAAAAAATGAAAGCAGCAAATATTTTCTCATAATTCTATTCCTCAATTATCTTAACACGATTCTTTTTTAAAATATCATCAATATTTTTTTCTTCAACCTTTCCCCAAAACTCTGCCATTATGTTTTTATCCCAAGTTTCTTTTGGGCTTGTTTTTCTAGAACCATCTGGATATTTTCTCTCTTCATACATATCATCTAAATACATAAAATGACCAACTTCGTGAGCTATCACCCATTTCTGTTTTTCTTTTTGTTCCGCTTCTGTTTTACCGTCTTCTTTATAGATTTTGGCTGAATAACTCGCAAACACATATGAAGTTCCCTCTCTATTTGAAAATCGCACTCTATTTTTTCTACCTCGTTTCCTTTCCTCAACTATTAATGTTACATTTTTATCACCGTATGTCCCTGTCCAATAACTTTCCGCAGCACTTTTAAACAGTGCCTTTTGTTCATCTGTTGTTCCTTTTTTAAATTTTACAGGAATTATTATAGTTATATTATTTCCTTCTTGTGTTATTTCAGCATACTCCCCCGTCGGGTCATTATACTTCACAGGATTATTCCCCGCGTAATGATAGACATTAAGATTTACGGTATTATATATTCCACCCTCACCAACAGAAGAACCTGCCATGTAATCAGTAATAGCCGGATCCCCACTTAGCCACCTACTGTACTTCGGATCCAGATACCTAGCACCATAATAATACAAACCCGTTTCTGTGTCAAGCTCTTTGCCGGTGAAGCGGAACGGCAGCTTGTCTACGCCGGGAGCGGTTTCCTCTATCCAAAGTTCTCCGTAGGGGGTGTATTCGATGTGCTCGTAATGTCTACCTTTCCAGTCAGTTACAAACTGTTCGCTGCCAAGGTGTTTATTATGGTAGTATTGCTTTACCTTTTTCTCCTCGTTATCTTTTTGGGTTTCTACATGTGTCATGCTCTGACAGAATCTCCATTTTTTTTAATCGTTTTCTGTAAACTTCATTTTCATTATCAAACAATAAAGCTTTTTTATATAAAGCTTTAGCAGTATGATAATTTTTTCTATATTCATAAATCAATCCAACATCATAATATATATCGGCTCTTTTTGGATTAGTAGCTAAATATAAATCATAATATCGTAATGCTCTATTTAAAAACCCTAATTGTTCACAGGCACGTGCTGACACTAAGACAGCCCCAATCCAATCCGATTTTAAATCTAAAGCTTTTTCCAATAGAAATAGAGCAGTCCTGTATAATTTACGGCGTCTCCTAATATACCGTTTATTTTATTTTTCATAATTAAATTTTTTATCCAGAAGTTTTGCTTCATCTATGTATATCGAAGCTAATAATCCAAAAGCATAAGGAACTGAAGGACGAATGGCTATTACTTTCTTTAATAGAATAATAGCTTTAGATAAGTCATTATTCTCATCTGCATCAATAGCTTTTTGCATTAATTCAATTTGTTCATGATTACACCCAAGTAATCTGCTATCAGACTTCTCAATTTTCATTTAATTCCTTCTTTGTCCTATCAGGAACACCTTTTTCTTTCTTATCATGTATATTTCTTCTAGCTTCTTTTCCACCTTGCTTTTCAGCTTCGCGAGCCTTCCATTTGCCGTATTCTTCAGAAGCAGGTTCTTCCCATGTTTTGCCGAA
>CALAEM010000017.1 GCA_937890985.1 uncultured Treponema sp.
TAGAGGCAAAGCCTGACCTTAACCGAAATGGAGCTATTAGGAATTATACATGGGAGGGTTATATAAATTTTGCTTATGTGCCATTACCTTATGAGAAAAAAATTGATTATACGCTTATATATGATAAGGGGGAGTTCTTAAAAGACAGAAACTATCCGCTTGTGTATAAACTTGTGAAAGAAGGAGAACGTGTAAAAGCAGTTGATATGACCGAGCTGCTCGAAAAAGATAGAACACTATGGAAAGCTCATTTTGTTGTCGGTGAAGGTAATGTAAAGGGATCTCCTGACCGAAGTAAAAAACCAGCACGTGATTAATTAAAATGGGGACATCAGTGAAGCTACTCGATCGAAAAAACATTGTTTTCGTATTATTGATTTGTTCTATGTTTGCTCTATTTGCTATTGATGTCCCTGATATTTCGCAAGTTAAATCTTTTGAAAGTTTAAAGTTTACCGGTGTACATGAGCAGGGTGCGGACAGGTCATGCGGGCTTTCTGTTGTTTCGTCGATTCTCAATTTATATCTTGGTCATAACACAGATGAGAATACTCTTATTAGACAATTTCAAGTCTTATTACAGGAAAATGAAGAATTAAGTATGCAACAAATAATAAGCATTTTTTCGGCATACGGTTATGTATCGAAAACCTATCGGACTGATATTGTAAACCTAATAAAAGCCGTTAAACTTTATGCACCTGTTATCGTGCATTATAAAAAGCCTGATTTACACTTTGCCATTGTTCTATATGCGGATGATAAATGTTTCGTTACTGCCGATCCTGTTTCCGGTATTGAAATTAACGATATAAGTAGCTTTGAGAAAAGATGGTCAAACATTATGCTTCTGATAAAGATGCCAAAGGATAAGTTAAATAAAAACCTACTCAACGATACTGTCAAAAGAGCTATTGAAAAAGCAGAGTTGATGGAAATGCGTGCAAGACATGTGTGGTAAAAAAATTTTTTTTGTGTTGTTATTTTTTATAGGTCTGCAAAGTCTTTATGCTGAAAAATCAGATCATGAGCGAATTGGACGAGAAAAAGAAAAAATAATAACAATTGAACTTGACTCATCATGCAATATGCAATTTTTTACAAGCAGTGGATACAATGTATATACCATTTCTCCACAGGTAGGCTTTAATTTTATCGTATTAAATGATTATATTTTTACGATAAACCAACCATTTACCATTAGATTGAATGATATTGATAGCAGATATGAAGCTTCAAAACAAAATGGACTCAAATTTGCAGTTGATGATATTGGATTAAACTTCACATGGAGAAAGCCATATAAATCATGGAGGTTTAACGTTGGAACTGATATGACGATTCCAACCGCTCCATATAAGGCAAAAAATGAGACGCATTTTGTAAGTGGAACAGGGCGCTTTTCACAATCGTTGTTATTTAGTGTGTCATATATAAGTGATCCTGTCATTATTGGTGGTAATATTGTATATACGTTTGTAACGCCACAAATAAAAAATGATAAAACAGCATGGATACCATGTATTTTAACAACGGGACTTAACATTACAACCGTTTTAAATAATTACTTCTCAGTATCTATTTCTGGGAACATAAGTTGGAATAGCAATGAACTATTACAAAAACAATATCAACATGGTCAATCCAGCGTGGCGGAAACAATTCAATTTCAAGCCTCATGGCAAAAAGAAAAATGGGCATTAGTGACAGCAATTTCTATAACCCATAATGAGCAGGCTTTACATCCTAAATGGACATTAGGGTATATGTATAAATTATTTGAAAAATAAAGGCTCATTCGGCTCTCTAGCGGAAAAAAAATTATGATATAGTATAAAGACGAGCGAAACATTAGAATAATTTTATACAAAGCTACTTGATATTGAAAGTCCGTGGATTGTTTCGTCAATCAAACGCAAAGGTAGCAGAAGCGCAAAAAGATTTACAAAAATATTCTGTCATTGCAACAACCGCGCTTACCGCCGCAGCAGCAGCAAGCGTCAATATGGCAAATAAATTCAACGAGGGTTTTTCCCGCGTTGCAACGCTTATCCCCGGAGCGACCGCTCGTATAAAAGAGCTACAAGAAAACGTACTAGAGCTTTCACCTGCGGTTGGAAAAACAACGCAAGATTTAACCGACGGGTTGTATGAAATTATTTCGGGTTTTGGCGATAGTGCCGACAGTGCAAAAACATTAACCCTTGCAGCAAAAGCCGCAGCAGCTGGAAGCTCAACCACAAAAGAAGCAATCGCCCTTTTATCGGCGGTTACAAAAGGTTATGGAGATACAAGCCTTGACGCTCAAAAAAAAGTTTCAGACCTTGCATTTACAACCTTAAAACTCGGACAAACTTCAATGTCAGAGCTTGCCTCAAGCATCCAAAAAACAACCTCATCAAGCAAGGAATTAGGCGTAACGCAGGAAGAGTTATTTTCTGTTTTTGCAAGTGGAACGGGCGTAATCGGAGGGGCAGCCGAAGTTGCAACAAAACTACAAGCAGCATATACCGAGTTAATGAAGCCCGGCGACGCCCTTTTGGAAGCATTTGAAAAGCTAGGCGTGCAAACAGGTGCTGAGCTTATACAAAAATTCGGCGGCTTACAAGGGGCTTTTAACGCACTTAAAAAAGTCGCAGACGAAACAGGCGTTGCAGTCAACACACTATTTGGAAGCGCGCAAGCAGGGAGCCTTGTTTTATATGAAGCAGGTGCTGGAGCTGCAAAAGCCACCGCGTCTCTTGAAGCGATGCAAAATGTTGTAGGTGCAACCGATGAAGCCTTTGCAGAAACAACCGAACACGGCGTAAACTCTTTCGGTTTCCAGTTGCAGCAGTTGCAGCTAAACGCCCAAAAGATGACAATCAAACTCGGACAAGAGCTAATACCCACATTGCAAACGTTATTAAAACCCGTTATGTCAATTGTCAATTTACTTGCAAACGCAAGCCCTGGATGGATGGCACTCATTGGCACAATGACAAAATCCGCCGTTGCAATGGCGTTACTCACCACCGCACTGATAGGTTACAACAAAGTAAAAGCTACAGCTATAAAATTACAAGGGGCGTTTAATAAAGTCCTTGCTTCAAACCCCTACGGCGTTGCAGCGGTTGCAATCGCAGGCGTTATTGTTGCATTAAAAGGCTTATGTGATTGGCTAGAAAAGGCAAAACAAAAAGCACACGAAGCAACCATCGAAGCCGAAAAGTCAAAACAAAAAAGATACGAAGAAATTTCGAGCATTCAAGAAAAGATAAAAGCTTGGGCGGAGCTTAACGCCGTAATGGATAAAAGCGAAAAGCAAAAATTAGAACAGGCAAAACTCGAAAAAGAAATTCTTGAAAAGCTTGACGTAAAACAAGACCCCGAAGCTGCCGCCAATAAACGAAAATCATTTGAAGAGCTTGTATTATCGGCAAAAGAAAAAACTGGACAACTTATAGCCGAAGAGCAAGCCCATCGAAACGCAATCAACGAAACGAAAAAGGCAATCGAAAACCGAAAGAATGCAATTAAGGACGAAGCAAAATGGCTTTCTGGCACAGACAAACAGAGAGAAGAAGCCACTAAAAAAAGTATCGAAGAAGATAGAGAATTAAACAACCTAAACGAAACACTTGCAAAACAAAATGAAACGCTTGAAAAAATAATCGAAGCAAAAGCAACGCTCAAAGACTTAAATAAAAGCTGGTTTGTTGCAGAAAGTAAAGAAGCGAGTACACCAAAAGAAAAAGAAAAGCCCAATCACGAAAGTGCTTTATCAAAACAAATCGCAGAGCAGGACGATAGACTAAAAGCCCTCGATGACGCATATAAACGCGAAGCGGTAATCATCGAAAATAGTAACATCACCGCAGCACAAAAGGCAAAAGAAAAAACCGAAGCCGAAAATAAATACTTTAACGACAGGCTAAAACTTTTAAAAACGTTTATCAATGAGAGAATGCAAGCTGGGGCGAGTTACGAAGAAGCTGTTTCTCAAATGCTTGCAATTCAAAACAAAACTATTAGCGGTGAAGTTGAAACGACTTATGATAACATCGCCCGCATTGCAAAAGAAAAACTAGAAGCGGAGCTTCCGGAAATAAAACAAATTGCAGAAAACGCAAAGGCAAGTCTTGAAGCCGAAAGCAAAAACAAATTTGAAGCGGGCGACTTCGGAGATAAAAACGCAAGCGACGCAAAGCGTGCTATGTACCGTTTTCAAATCGCAGGCTATGACGCTAAAATACTTGAACTTAACGAACAAATTACAAGCCTTGAAAAAGAAGACGCGGAGGCAAACGCCGAAAAAATAAACGCACTAAAAGGCGAGGTTTCAGAGCTTAATAAAATAAAAGAACTTGCTGCAGCAGCTCTTGCAAGCGTTCAATCAACAACAGCCGAAGCTGCTCAAAAAGCTGCAAGTGCAATACAAGAGTATGGACAAATTGCAACGCAAACACTGAACGGCATTGCGAACCTTGCAACTGACATCATCGGCATAAAACAAAAACAAAACGCCGAGCGGTTAGCCGAGCAGCTTGCAGAAATCGAGCGTGAAAAAAATGAAACGCTGATGGCACTTGAAAATGAGTATCTTGACTGGAAAGAAGAAAAGCAACTTGAAGCACAAGAACGCGAAGAAGCGAGAGCAGCCGCAGAGTACGAAAAACAACAAGAGCAGCTGACACGCACTTTAAGCGAAACGCAAGCAGCGTTTAATCAAGAAACAAATATTCAAAAAGCAAAGAATAAAGAAAAAGAGCTTGAAGAAAAAAGGCGAGCATTAGCCGAAGCACAGCAAAAAAAAGCCGAAGCCGACGCAGAAAAGAAACGGCAAAAAGAAGAGCGAGCGCAAGAAATTGAAATGCTTAATACGAAAGCACAAGCCCAATGGCAATTTCAAGTTGCAACCATCGAAGCACAAAACGCCTCCGCTCAATCTGACGCAGCCTTTGCAAGACAAACCGCACAATGGCAAAAAGCCCAAAGCGTTACAAACCTGATTGTGCAAACCGCAATCAACACCGCAACCGCAGCAGCTAAAATAGCCGAGTCGTTTATGAACCCCGCAGCGATACCGTCAGCAGCAGCATACACAGTAGCAGCTGCAATATCCGCCGCTCAAATCGCCGTTGTAAGTGCAGCCCCAATTCCGAGCGGACAGGCAACGCTAGCACCATTACCGCCAGCCCCCCGCCCGATAAAATTTGCACGAGGCGGTATCGTTTATCCGAGTGCAGGCGGTGCTGCGTTTAATTTACAAAACGGCACGCCAGCGGTTGCAGCAGAAGCGGGCATCCCTGAAATAATCTTACCAGTGAACCAGCAAAACCTTGAAGCCGTCTTTAAAGCACAAGGCATAACAAACAACAACAACGCAAACGTAACAATCGCGCCGACATACCAAATCACGGTAATGAACGAGCAAGGCGAAAATGCAGGCGAAAAGATTTTAAATGAATTGCGTCCATACGACCGCGAGCTTTTAGCACTTGTTGAAAATACAAAACGAATGAACTACATCGGAGATTAAAATGACTGAAGCTGAATATTTACAAAAACATTTTCCAAAAGATTTTATCAAAATAGATAATGAGCTTTTTGTCTTGCCTTTGGGTTTTGAATTATCGATTGACATAAACGAAATTGGAAACACGCTAACAACAGCCGACGGCACAAAACGAAAAGACATTATCGCAAAAACTGAAAAGGTAACGTTAAAATATAACCAAATACCAGAAGGCGGTTTCCAAAGTTTAAAGTACATTGTCAAAGAAATTGAAGATGCAAGTTTTGAAACTGAAAAACAAATATTTATAAAAAAGCTACCGATGGCAAATACAAATAATATTTATAGCGATTTTAAAACAATCCGAATAGACGTGATTGACTTTACAAAATACGCTTATAAATTTAGAACGGGCGGAATGTTTATTTATTCTGGCATCACAATAAAAATAAATTAAACGAGGTTTATATGAATTTAAGAAATGAGCTTAACGAAATTCTTTCACAAATGGCACCGATACCGGAAAAAGAAGCGGATGACGCTTTAACTGAGACGGACTGGAACACAGTTGCAAGAAACATTGAAAAGCTAAAAGAAGCAATTAAAAAAATCCGAGACTTGCCAGCTTGCACAATTCCAAAAGGCTTTTTGTATGTACGCTTTCCGGGACGCCCGCTCCCTTATGGAGTAGATGGCGTTTTTAACTGGACAAGCGAGCTTGACTGGAAAAAATTGCACGCACAATACGCGGGCGATTTTTTGCGACTTGCAGGCGGGAATGCAAGTGCATTCAACTCACAAAGCGAGCAGGTAGGCTATGACGAAAAAGCCCGCGACGGCGAGAATAAGCCAAACACAGGCGGCGGGCAAATGGACGCACTGCAAAAGCATAAGCATAACTTTGAATATGAAAAACACAAAAGCCTTGGCGGTTTAAGCGGGGTTAATGCACGCTATCAGTGGGAAAGTAAAACAACAAGCGACAGCTCAACCAATCCGATTTTATGCAGAGCCGACATTGAAACGCGACCGAAAAACATAACCGTCGAAATGTATTTATACAACCCTGAATAACTGGAGACGCTGCACAATGTTACTAACAGGCAAGGACACACTCGAAGTTATCAAAGGCAATAACCGCCAATTCAAAGCAAGCGTTGTATTTTCGTTTTTGTCAATTAAAAGCCCAACCGCAATAAAGATAAAAGCCCCAAACGCACAAACGGGGAGCGTCGTTGATAAAATAGTTTACCCTTATTTATCGCACATCAAAAACCGCTTTTTTACAAAAAGCCGTTTTGAAAACCAATTCCGAGACGTACCAGATAAATACAACCGCATTTTTCCGAGCGTGCTAAACCGATACGGCGGGCGGGACAAATACGTTCAAGTCGAAAACGTGCAAGCCGCACACGTTGGTTACATCGGAGCAATAGCCGACAAAGATGGAAACGTAAACGACACAATCACGTTATGGGTGCCAAACACCGACATTGAAAACGTAACGCTTAGAACAAACCCCGACCGCATTATCAAAGATGCAACTATAAAACTATACACAAAAAATCAGCTTGAAAAGCCCGCTGCAACGTGCGTAATCACAAACAATAAAAAAAGCTTTCTCTTGTTGCCTATTGTGAGTAAAGACGTAACGCACATAGAGCTAACCATAACAAAAGCAACCGCAAACAAAAGAATTTGGATAGTTTCATTTTTTGCAGGCTTTGAATACGCACTCACTGAAAAGCACATTGTAAAAATAAAGCACCAACAAAAAAAGTCAGAAAATAAAGAAGGCTCAATCGGGCGTCTTTATTTTAACACAATTGATTTAACGCTTTCAAACATCGAGCGCATATTTGACAAAGAAAATAAAAACTCACCGATTGTAAATTACCTAACAAGCACCGCGACCTTTTCGGTTGCACTGACATTAAAACAAGGCAAAATGCAAAAGCCTTTTGTAATCGAGCTTGGCACTTTTACCGTTACGGATTTTACAAGTAAATTAAGCGAAGCACAGGCGACAATTAAAGGAACTGACTTTATCGGCTCACAAAAAGAAAAAGAAATAACGCTAGGCATTGTCGAAAATAAAACCGCGTATGAAGTGTTTAAAACGATTGCGTTAAAACTCGGACTTGAACCCACAGGCATTGACGAAGCATTAAAACAAATCAACTACTCACTTTTACCGCTTAACGGAACAGTTTCAAAAATATTAAACCGCTTATGCAGCGATACAAACGTATTTTGCACAACACGCGCTAATGTGTTTGTTGCAACACTTTTGAAAAGCAAACACGCAACGCTCCGTTATCCATCGCGGTATTTTGCATTAAACGAGTTTAAGGAAAAAGGCACTAGCAGCTCACAAAGCCTAGTCCCTAACGTTATCAATTTAAGCTATTCAACCTACGAATACGAAAACGGCGTTTTTATAAAAGACAAAAAAGTATTGTTTTACAAAAAGGATATAGAACAGCGACAAAAGAAATGGGAGACGATGCCGTTAAATGATTATATTGATAACGTGTTTATCAACGCAACCGAAGATAATAAACCCGTTTCATACAAAAAAACTTTTAACGCAAACGAGCTACCGGAAAACTTTCACCACATAGAAATAAGCGACGAATTTTTATACAAAAGTTTTGAATATAAAATCGACACAAAGAAAGACGAAGCAACAAATAAAACAGAAAGCGTAACCGTGAAAATCTGGAGCTACGAAAATCACGAAGACACGGAGCAATGCACGATTATGCTATGCGTAAAAGAAAAGCCACAAAGCCAAATCATCGACAGTCAAGACTTTATCGTATACCCGCACGGTAACGAGTACACCAAAGGGGCGGAGCTTAACGCCGCCCCCAAAAGCAAAAACGACAATGCAGAAATCGAGCGGCGCAACGCCCCGAACGCCCCTGAGATTTTTTCGGTTGAAACAACGGGCGATATACAAATAGACAGAATTGAAATCGGCAATTATTTTGTAACAGGCTATTTTGAATTTTATATGACACGCACAGAAAAAGGCGTTGAAGTAAAGGCGTGGAATTATGCGGATGCACCGCAAACGCTAACGGTGAACATTTACGGAGTGCGATTAAAAAAGAGCGAGCAAAAAATAACGATACAGGCACGTAACGAAGAAAATATAAAAATCAACGGTGAAATAGTTAAAAATATATCGATTGACGGAGTGCAAGACAAAAAAAGTGCAACCGAAATTTTACGCACGGCGATGCGGTATTATAAAGAGCTTTCTGGAAGTTTTACCGCTGAAGCTTGGGCAGACCCGCGCATACAGCTATATGATTTTTTGGCGTTTAAGAAATTGCGTTATCCGAGTTATAGCCAAGGCATCGTTGACGAAATAACGCTTGAATATGCGGGGTATTTGACGCAAACGTTAAGCTTGAAAGAGACAAACAAACACAATCGGGATTGCAGGGTATTTGCAGCATTTGTTGCAGATGACCGCCCCGTACAAAACGACACACAAACCAATTGGGTATAGGAGAGATTATGGCAATTGTTAAAGTAATGAACAAAGACGAAACAGGAACATCACCTGCAAACAAGGTAACTGGTGAAGAGTTGACGGTTAAAAAAGGCACGCCGCAAAAGTTAGCACACAGCATTTTTTTTCAAGACGGCTTTTATATTTACGAAAAGGTGAATGATAGAGCTAACACGCTTTTGAGGCGCGGCGTTGATTTTGATTTTACAAGCGAAGACACAATCGCCACGGAGATAAGCAACAAAAATTGCTGGAAAGAAATCATTGTGTATAAGGACGTGCCGACTGTTTACCTTGACTATCAGGTATACGGCGATTTTGTAACTGCGGAGTTTATCAACGCGGTAAAAGCACAAACAGGCGACGCTACGGAGCAGATAGAGAAGTTTAACCGCTCACTTGTTGCAGCAAGTAAAGAACTGGAAACGCACAAAGCCGAGACCGCCCCGCACGGTGCAAACGCCGACGCTATCGCAAAGTCTCTAGCCCTTAGAACAGCGACGGGGACGCTTAAAGCAACAAAGGCAACGGCAAACGATGAGCTTGTAAACCTTGAACTTTTGAAAGAAAAAGAGCAGAAGGCAAATGCGGAGCTTACGGAGACTTTCAAAAAAGTGGATAACGAACTAGCTGAGATTATACGAGCCGAAAAGCCCGCTATAAGTATTGATAATTTCGGGCTACAGGAAGAGGCGGAGCGGGGCAAAGCACTAAACGCACGGGTGAACGAAACAGCGGCGTATCATAACGCACTGCGAAACGAACACGGAAGCCTAGCCGTGCCTGACGCCGTGTCGGCCGCAGAAGCCGTAAACAAAAAGCAGCTAGAAACGCACGTTAGCAGAAAAATCGCGGAGCTTGTTGACGGCGCACCCGGAACGCTCGACACGCTAAAAGAGATAGCCGACGCGTTGAATGGAGAAGCGGGCATAGTGAACACGCTAACGCAGCAAATAGCGAACGCAAAGACTGAAGCCGTGCAGACAGCTGAAGAGGACGCAACGAGTAAAGCAAACGCAGCCCAAGCCGACGCCGTCAAAAAAGCCAAAGACGAAGCAACCGAATACACCAACAGCAAGCTAGAAAACTACTACACAAAGGCGGATGTAGACGAAAGCCAGCGGGTGCAAGACGAAAGGATAAAGAAACTGGAAACCGCCCGCCCGACATCTGGAGCGGGGGCGTTTTACGACTTCGCCCAAGCCAACGCCGTCAAAACAGGCGAGACGATAAAACTAGCCGACGGCACAGAAAAGGACATCTACAGGCTATGCGTGGAAAGGGAGAATGTGCAGGATTTTTTTGTAACGGTTGCAGAAACACCAACGCAAATAATCGGCATTAAAGGCACGGCACAAATAGGCAATACACTTGCGAATATTTATGCAGATTATGAGATAGTCCTTGAAGCTAACAAAATCACTTTTTTTAGAAAAGACACGACAAAAACATACTCAAAGGTTTTTGTTATTGTCGATTGTATTTTTTAGAACTTATAAGACATCTATTTCTATATAACTCTATTTTTAGCGTATCTCCAGTTACTTTACGGTTATCGGAGATACGTATATCATACAATAATGCTTTATTGTCTATAATTTCAAAATGATATGTATAATTTGTACTTGAAGTCCCGATATATGCGGAATATGTCCCATCCTTCTTGAACTCGTACCATTTCGTGCTATCGCTCTCCAGCACCCACCTCCCAGCGAGGTTTTCTGCCGTTAGCTCAAGCGGTGTTTCGCTATTGCTCGTATCTCCGCCCTTTACCGCAGGCTTACAGGCTACAAGCACCATCGCCAGCACCACAAAAACAAATAGCTTTTTTTTTCATATTTCACCCCTTGCCTTAAGCATACCACGCCCGCCCTCTTTTGTCAAGCCCTTTTGCCGTTATTTCCCAATATTTCCCGATATTATTTCAGTATTTTTCGGTATTTTTGCGTTATGGTGGTTAAGTTTTTGCATATTCACGCCGATAGACCCGATAACCAAAACTATCTGGAGGAATGTATGCTAAAACCATTTTACAAATTCAAACGCAAAGGATATTGGCACGTTAAGTTAAAAGACGAATACGGCAAGCCGATGACCGCCCGCAGCACGCACACAAAAGACGAAAATGAAGCCGACGAAATAAGCTGGATATGGACGCTTGAATTACGCGGAAAGCTACCGCAATTCACCCCGCAGCTTACCCCGAAAGGCACGCCGTTTTTTATACCGCAAGCGTATTACGCAAGGCAATTCACCCCGCAGGTGCAGGCGGAAGAGCAAGGCAAGGAATACGACAAAATGGACGCCTTTGAGCTTATGAGCCTATATTGGGACTATGCACGCAGCCCTTATATCCTAGGCTTTAAAAAACAAGGAAGGCGACCGCCTGAACCTGAAGCTTACGCAAGGGCATTGCGGTTTATCCAAAGGCTAGAACCGCAGCTATCCAGGATAAAAGTCAAAAACGTAAAAGCCGAAGCGATAAACGATATTCTGGAAAAGTACCGTCAAGACCGTAACATAAGCGGCACAACTATGCGGGGGTACTCAGGCTATTTACGCCAAGCGTTTAGGTATTTTTACAAAATGGATTTAATCACTCAAGACATAGGCGATAAAATCATAAACTATAGCCTAGATACACGCCCAAAATCTATTTTCACCGATAGCGAGCTAAAAAAACTTTTTGGAGGCACTGAATATTTCGCAAATGACACGGTGAAACTTGTATCAAAGCTATTAGCAGTAACAGGATGTCGAAGCGGTGAACTTTTTGCGTTACAAAAAACCGACTTGCAAGAAACAGACGACGGGTATTTTTTGGACGTTAGTAAAAACCTAACAACCGATACAAGGCGGATAAAATGCACTAAAACGCGCCGGGAAGATATGGTATATATTCCAAAGGACATAGCCGAAGAGCTAAAGGCACAAATGCAAGAAGGCTCCGACTTTCTTATTCCAAACCAGCGGACAAAAGACGCTATGGTGTATACAACTGTAAATAGGTCTTTCAAGGCGGCTTGTAAAAAAGCCGGAATAGTCAAAAGCAACCTAACGCTTCATAGCTTCAGGCACGGTTTTATCGTTGCAGCCCGCGATAAAGGCATAACCGAAGAGCAGCTATTACAGGTAACGAGGCACGAAAGCATCAAAGGCTTGAAAACGTACCTGAACCACTCATCGCCTGAAGTTGTAAAAAAGCAACGCGAAATAGTTAGCTTTATCGGTGAACTACTTAGCTAATAGCCCGATAAACTAAAAACCCTAATTTTTGACAGCCACCCGACGGGAAAAGTGAGGCATTGCACCGACGGCGGGTTGATATTTTTTTAATCCTACACAAAAAGCCCCGAAAATCCGATTTTTAGCATAAAAACACAAAAAAAGTTAAAAAATTTTTGAAAAATTTGAAAAAAGTACTTGACAAAAAAAACGAAACGGTATAAAGTATTATCATCTAAAGAGTGTGGAAAAACACTTATCAAAAAGACCTGAAAAAGGTATCAAAATAGCCCAAATCCCTTGATGTAATCTTTTGGAACATGATGCGGTTCAAAAATTGTCGACGTTTTTCAAAAATATAATTTTTGAAAAGCTCGAAAGCCAATTTACAATCATTCAGAATACAGATATTGTAAATTGACTGGCATCCTTGGTAATGGGCAACGTCCGTGTTGCCCATTACCTTGCGAGGTTTTACAAAAA
>CALAEM010000018.1 GCA_937890985.1 uncultured Treponema sp.
GCTTGTTCTTTTGTAGGGAATGTCTATACTATATGCTGTAAGTGTTTGAGAGAGGAACCGACCCTATATGATAACAAAGACCAATTTGCAAAAAGTATTAAAGAAATTAGGATTTTCTCAGTCAGATCCAAATGCACTTTTCTTAAAGCATTTTGAACAACATAATTGTGATATTCAGGTTGATTGTTCCAAAGAAATAATTATCTATCCGACTGAAATAGACACTGGTGCAAACACAACAACAAATTTCAGTCAGAATGAAAATTTTGTCGTGCTTGAATGTGTGTGCCGACTGCTTGAAAAAGGGTACGATCCGAAAACTCTCTTCCTTGAAAAAAGCTGGCAGCTCGGGCATACGGGAAAAAGCGGTCGTGCCGATATAACAGTATATGATAAAGATACGCTCGGAAATCCTAACCAAGCATATTTGATTATTGAATGTAAATGCAGCGGAAAAGAGTTCAAGAATGCACGCAAAGATATGTTTGAAAATGCTGAGGGCAAGCAACTGTTTAGTTATTGGGCTCAGGCACGCTCTGCAAAATGGCTTCAACTGTACGCATCTGATTATGATGAGGAACAGGATGAAATTACCTTTCAAGAGGAAGTTATCCGCAGTTACGATGATGAAAACGTCGAAGCCTTGGCAAAAGAAGATACCTCTATACTGATTTTTAAAAATGCTTCTACTGCACAAGATGCTTTTCTCGTATGGGAGACCACCTATTCCAAAAAAGTCTACGGCAATACCATCATCTTCGGCAGTGATGCAGTGGCTTATAAAATAGGAAATCCTCCGCTTGTCAATCGTAAACTAAAAAAATTTACAAAAGATACCAAAATAACCGATGATTTTCGCGAAATACTCCGCCATAATAGTATAAGCGACAAAGAAAATGCGTTTAATAAATTGTTGTCGCTTTTTATTTGCAAATTTGTTGATGAAGCGTTGCACAATGCTCCTGATGATATTATGGCGTTTCAATATGTTGACGGAAGCGATAATTATTACAAACTCTATGAACGGTTACTCGGACTTTTTCAAATAGGTATGCGGGACTTCTTAAAGGAGGATGTGTTTTATTTAGAGAATGATTATATCAGAAAAACCCTTGATCAGTTTACGGGAAAACGGCGAAAAGAGCTTGAAAAAGAATTGGTTGATACATTTCAAAAAACAAAAATGCTTTCGTGTCAAGTCTTTGCCTTTCGGGAAGTGTATAACGAAAAACTATTTTTACAAAACGGAAAAATATTAGTGGAAGTTGTCGAACTTTTTCAACAGTATCGCATGTCATACACAAGTAAAGAACAGTTGCTTGGGGATTTATTTGAAAACCTCCTGAATCAGGGCTTTAAGCAAGAAGCAGGACAATTTTTTACCCCGATACCGATAACCCGTTTTGTATGGAATGCATTGCCGTTTGAGCGGTTTTTAGACAAAGATAAAATGAAAGTTCCGCGCGTTGTCGATTTTGCCTGCGGATCAGGACATTTTTTAACGGAAGGAATTGCGGCTATTTCCGATTATTATAATAAAAACCAAACATCTCAAATTATCACCGATAAAGAAATTTCAAAAACTTTTTTCGGGGTTGATAAAGATAATCGTCTAGCACGGGTCAGTAAAGTTGCACTGCTTTTGAATGGGGCTGACGAAGCTCATATTATTGCTGCCGATGGATTGGAACAGGATGAACATTTTTATCAAGGAGATTTACACTCATTTGATATTTTGGTTGCGAACCCGCCCTATAGTGTTGATGCCTTTAAGACTCACGAAAGCCGGACGATAAAAAGTACCTATGAAACAATCAAGTTGATGAGCTTGAACTGTAAAGATATTCAAAATGTTTTTATTGAACGGATGGAACACCTTTTAAAACCGAAAGGTATTGCAGGTATCGTTATGCCTTCGAGCATACTTTCTAATACGGCAACACATGATATTAAGACACGGGAAATTATTTTACGCAATTTTCATATCAATGCTATCGTTTCTTTTGCAGGTAAAACATTCGGAGAAACTGGTACGAATACGGTTATTTTATTTTTGGAACATTTTGATTTTCCGCCGAAAAAATTCAAAATGGCACAGGATAGTGTTACTGCAATTTTAAATAACGAACCTTTACAGGATTGGAACGATAACGATATTTTTTCTGCCTACCTTGCAACCATACATGTACAAACGGAGGATTACCGCCGTTTTGTTGCACAAGAATACCGTTTATTTGAACAAAACTTTGTACCGTATTTTGCAGAATATAAAGAAGCTTTTATCGCACAACGCAGTACTAAAATCAGCTTGGAAAAAATAGATCAGGCAAAAGAAAAAAATAAAGATGGCTCTCCATTGAGGCGAAATGAGAAGTCGGCAGAGGAACTACAAGAAGCGTTAGAAAACGAATTTTATATATGGGTAAAGCATATTGAAGAGCAAAAGCTTTTATACTTTGCCTTAAACCTATACAGGACGAACATTACTGATTACTGCTCCGAGCGATACCGATGAACAAAAACGATTTTTAGGCTATGAATTTAGCACACGTCGCGGTAAAGAAGGTATCATTGAGGTGGAAGGCTATTTGACAAATATGCATGACCGTAATGATAGGAATAAATTAGCTTGGTTTGTTAAAGCCGCTTTTGACGGTATTCAGTGTGATAGTGAACCTTATCGGAAATATGTTTCATATATTCGCACGGCAGATCTCCTTGACTTTTCTCGTCCCTCGTTAGACTTGCAGCTAAAATTAACCGCAGATAAAACAATTGAAATAAGCAGCAAGTATCCGTTGGT